>CAZHPU010000191.1:0-3420 GCA_964534435.1 uncultured Lachnospiraceae bacterium
TGTGGCATTTGTAATAAGAGCAATAGATGCCTGCGGCAGTGCTTATTACCTGAACGAGCCGCTGTATTACTACTATCAGCGACCGACATCTCTGTCGAATAACACGAAGCTTGACGAAGCAGACATGGTAAGGGCGTTTGCGATTCTTGAGGACGAGCTTGGTAGTAAATATCCAAACGAAATCAAGGAAAAATCAGTCACGGATATTCTGTACGGTGCGCTGCTCATGATGTGCAAGTCGGGAAAAAGCAAAAAGGAAATAGTCGCATACATAGACAGCTATGAGGAGAAATATCCGGGTTGGGGAAAATGTGAGATTATTAAGCATCTGGGAAAAGCGAAAAGGCTGTTTCTTAAGATGGCAAATGGCAGAAATGTGCTTGGTATGAAAGCGATTGCGCGGGTGCATTCGTTCATAATCAGCAGAGGGTAAAAAATGATTCGGAGGAATGCCGTGGATATACTTGTTGTAACAAACTCCTGTTCGCAAAAGAAGTATGAAGAGATCTGCAAGATGAGGATAAAGCCGATTATTGATCCTCAGCAAAAATTCTGCAGACTCATGATAAGCGGTTTATCAGAAGCCAACAACGGGAATGTAACAGCGGTATCGGCATTGCCTGTCTCGGCATCCACCGTAGCGCAAAAGGTATTTCCTTGCGAAGAAGAAACGGACGAAACAGGGGTAATATATCGATATCTACCATTCAGAAACGGGAAAATAACCAGATATTTATCATTGATTTCGTCAACAAGAAAATCCGTCAAGGAATGGTGCAAAGCAGAAAACGGAAAAAAAGCAGCGGTAATCGTAGATCCGCTTAATCCGGTGCTAGCAATTCCCGCGCGAAAAATTGCGCAAAAATACGGCATCAAAGCTTGTGCAGTTGTGACTGATATACCGAGTTTATGCACAAAGATGAAGCAGCGCAAGGAAAATTTAATCAAGAAATTGTTCCTTAACATATATCAGAAAATATCCGATTCCGATATGAAAGCATATGATGCATACATACCGTTGACAGAGTCAATTAACGAAAAAGCAAATCCAAAAGGAAAGCCTTATGCCGTTGTAGAGGGTTTTGCGGATAGCAAAGACACGGATATATCTGAAATACACGAAAATTACATAATGTACGCCGGAGGCGTATATGAGAAGTATGGTGTAAAGGCCTTGGCGGAAGCGTTTGTTTCTTTAAATCGTCAGGATATTCAACTGTACATTTTCGGTGACGGAACATATGTTGAGGAAATAAAGAAATTGCAGAGTGAGCATCCAAACATCAGGTACATGGGATGCCTTTCGCCCGAAGAGGTAGTCGCCTACGAGAAAAAAGCATTGCTGCTGGTCAATCCGCGTCCGGTAAACGAAGAATTTTCGATGTATTCATTTCCGTCCAAAACGATGGAGTATATGCTGTCGGGCACACCGGTCGTATCCACAAAACTGCCGGGCATACCAAAGGAGTATTTTGATTATATATACTCTTTTGAGAAGGATGACTGTGCGGGGATTGCGGACAAGTTGAATGACATTTTGAGGCAGCCCGGAGAGGCAATGATTCAAAAGGGACAGGCTGCACACGATTTTGTAAAACAATGCAAAAACAATGTTGTTATGGCAGGAAAAATCATCGGAATAATCTCAGGGAAATGAAGAGCAAGCAAGGCACGGATTGCCGTTTGCTGATCGCGGGGGTGGAGACTATGAAGATTAACGTAAAGACGCTTGTCCTGAATATATCGTTAGTGTGTATGCTCGCCCTATGTGTTTTTTCGCCTTTATATCGGTATCAAAAAATGGTGCTGATTTTAGGCTGTTTTTTACTCTGGTTTCTGGGAACAATGCAAATTGACATACATTGGGTCAAACAGGCAATCCCTTCACTGGCATATTTGGGCGTGATGCTTTTTTTATACTTATGGCGAGGCATTGCAATGGGTGACGTTGTCAGCAGTGTTAATTTGATGATTAACCAAATGCCGCTGTATCTTTGGTTTGTGATATTGGAGTTTTATCTGTACAGCAAAATACCGACGAAGACGGTGATCGTTGCGTTCTTTACGCTTTTTTTGATTACTGTCTATTTCACCATTGTAGGCAATTTGGAAAATCCCGATGCCTCGAGGACATTGGCTACAACATTGACCTACTATGCAGAGCAAAGAGAACAATATCGTGCGGCTTTTATCGGCGGTTTCGATATTGTTTATGGGGCGGTTTTTCTTGCAATGCCGCTGACGCTGCTTGCGAGAAGGCATAAGTGGATTTGGGGCATCATTACGGCCTTGTTTGTTATGGTGGTTATTTCCTCATATACGACCGCGCTTATTTTTATTATCTTCATGATTATTTGCGGGGTCACGAAAGTTAAAAATATTTGGTCATTGGCTTTGATTTTCGGAGTTGTATTCCTTTTGGCGAAAATATTCGAACAGGACATCCTGGACTGGGTTAATGATTTGGCTGAAGATCTTGGTTCCGAGATCTTAGCAAAACGCGTTACTTCACTGCTGACCGGAGAATATGTAAGTGAGTTTGGCGATAACAGCAACAGACTCACGATTTACTATAATACGATACTGAACTGGCTGGATCATCCGATCTTTGGAAACCTAATGACAGAAGTAAAGGAATACAGAAGATCGGGTCATTCTACGTTGCTTGACTATTTGGAAGAATTCGGACTGTTTTCAATTGTGTTTTATGCATATTTGAAAAGGTATTATGTTGTTGTTAAACAGTCGCTTTCATCTGAGTACGGAAAAATGTTTGGAGTCTACTTCGTTCTTGTTGTGCTTTTTGGCTTGATAAACCGTTTTGATACAGCTCTTGCTTTCGGTGTGTGCACTTTTTTTGTTGCACCGGCTTTGTTTGTGATAGCTGATAGAGAAAGGACACGCCAATGATGACTATTTTTTCTGTAAATCTCGGCAATTTCGGCAGCACGGGCAAGATAATGTCCGGCATAAGCGAAATTGCGGAACAAGCCGGCTATGCCGCATACCAAGCCTACCCGGGAGGGAGGATGAATCATTCCCCCGGGGAAAAAGACATTGTAATATGCAGCGATTTTTCAAAAAGGCTGTGCCAGAAACTTTCCTATTATACAGGACTCAACGGCTGCTTTGCTTTCTTTTCAACATTGAAACTGTTGAAAAAGCTGGATGCCGTCCAGCCGGACATTCTGCATCTGCATAATCTGCATAACAGCTATATCAATTTGCCGCTTCTGTTTCGGTACATCAAGAAGCATGACATCCGTGTTGTCTGGACCCTCCACGACTGCTGGTCCTTCACCGGCCACTGTCCGCACTTTACCATGGTAAAGTGCGGCAAATGGAAGACCGGGTGCTTCCGGTGTCCCCAATATAAGGGGTATCCCGAAAGCATTGTCGACGACTCGAAATTTATGTACA
>CAZHPU010000192.1:0-3386 GCA_964534435.1 uncultured Lachnospiraceae bacterium
ACCGCGTTCAACGCCCGTATGTCGGCGAAAAATTTCACGAGAGCCGATCTCTGCGATGCGGTCGCATACGCGCACGAACGCGGAGTCCGCGTCTATGTGACGCTGAATACCGCGACGCTCGACCGCGAGATGCGTCAGCTTGTCGAGCTTTGCGATTTTCTCTACCGCAGCGATGTCGACGCGCTGATTGTATCCGATCTCGGACTCGCGTCGGTTATCCGCGCGCGTTATCCCGATTTCGAGCTTCACGGCTCGACTCAGTGTTCGGGACATAATTCGGACGCGGCGAAATTTCTTGCCGAACACGGCTTTTCGCTGATGGTGGCGGCACGCGAACTCAGCGGGGAAAATCTCAAAAAACTGATTTCGCGCTCGCCGATACCGATTGAGGTCTTCGTTCACGGAGCGCTCTGCGTCAGCGCGTCGGGACAGTGCCTTATGTCGTCGATGGTCGGCGGACGTTCGGGCAACCGCGGCGAATGCGCACAGCCCTGCCGTCTTCCCTACAATAACAGGTATCCGCTTTCGCTGAAAGACAACTGCCTTGCGGGGCATATCACCGAACTTATCGAAATGGGTGTTGCATCGCTCAAAATCGAGGGCAGAATGAAGTCGCCCGACTATGTGTCGGCGGTTGTGTCTGTCTACCGCCGTCTGCTCGACGAGGGCAGAAACGCGAGTGAAAGCGAAATCGCCTATCTCGCGAAAGTCTTTTCGAGAAACGGATTCACCGACGGCTATTTTACCGGCGATATGAAAAATATGAACGGCGTCAGAACAGACGAAAACAAGGCGGAAAGCGGACATATAAAGCCGCTTTACCGAAATGCCGCGCGTACTCTCTCACCGATCCCGCCGTACTGCAGAAACGTCCCTCCCGACACGGCTCTTCCGAAACCGCATTATGCCGAAAAGACAGCGGGAGAGCAGAGCAGCGCGCGCTTCTATGACGCGAAAGCGATTCCCGAGGACGGCGGATTCGATATCGTCTATCTTCCGCTCGACCGTTTTGACGGAAAAAAGGCGAACGGCGTTATTCTGCCGCCCGTAATTCCCGACGGTGAGCTCGACAGAGTTCAAAAAGAACTTTCGGCGGCGAAATCGGCGGGCGCTTTGCACGCGCTTGTCGGAAATATCGGGCATTTAAGACTTGCCGGAGAGCTCGGATTTGTTCTGCACGGCGATTTCAGGCTGAACATCACGAATTCGTATTCGGCGGCGCTCTTTTCCGAAATACTTGCCGACTTCATTCTCTCGCCCGAACTCACTCTGCCGCAGATACGCGACATCGGCGGCGCGAAGGCGGTTGCCGTTTACGGCAGACTGCCGCTGATGACGCTCGAAAAAGATCCCGGCAGCCGACTGCTCACCGACAGACGCAGAGTGAATTTCCCGATAATCTGCGAAGGCGGACGGTTCATCGTCATAAACAGCGTGCCGATATATATGGCCGACAGAGTGGGAGAGCTCGCGAAAGCCGGAAAATTCGGACGGCATTTCATATTTACCGTCGAGGGCCCGCAGGAGGTCAGATATGTTATTGCAAACTACGCAAAAGGGCTTCCCACCAAAAAGGAAATCCGCAGAATAAAATAACGGGGGCGGAAAATATAAAATGGAAAAGAAAAAATACAGACTTGTGCTTGCGTCGGCATCGCCGAGACGGCGGGATCTGCTTAATATGATGGGCGTCGGATTTGACCTGCGCCCGACGAGCGCCGATGAGAAGCTTCCCGAAAGCATAGCGCCCGATGCCGCGGTAAAAATGCTTGCCGAGAGAAAAGCGGCGGCCGCCGCCGAAAAAGCCGCGGACGACGAACTTATTGTCGCCGCCGACACTATGGTGTTTCTTGACGGCAGACTGCTCGGAAAACCGCGCGATAAAGACGACGCTTTCCGCATGCTGAAAATGCTGTCGGGCAGAACTCACGAAGTTTACAGCGGACTTGCGGTTGCCGCAGACGGACGCGTCTTTTCGAAGGCGGTCGGAACATCGGTCACTTTCAGGGATCTGTCGGATGAGGAGATTCTTTGGTATATAGACACGGGCGAGCCGCTTGACAAGGCGGGTGCGTACGGCGTTCAGGGCAGAGCCGCCGTCTTTGTGCGCTCGATTTCGGGAGAATATCACAATGTCGTCGGACTGCCGCTTTGCGATCTCGAAATGATGCTCGGAGAGCATTTCGGTCTGTCGCTCCGCGATTTCGCGGCAAAAAGCCGATAAAACGATAACCGATAATATGAGATACGGAACAAAAGAACATGCCGCCGCGGCGGTAGGCGCGCTCGAAAAACTCTATCCCGCCGCCGAATGTGCGCTGAAATACGAGGGCGAGGGCTGGCGGCTGCTCGTTATGGCAAGACTTTCCGCCCAATGCACCGATAAACGCGTGAACGAAGTCTCCGAAATTTTGTTCGAAAAATATCCGAGCCCCGAAAAACTCGCCGATGCCGACATTTCGGACATCGAAAAGATCGTCCGCCCGTGCGGACTGTATCATGTCAAGGCGAAAGACATAAAAGAGGAATGTCTGCTGCTGACCACGAAATACGGCGGAACTCTGCCGTCGGACATTGACGAACTGCTGACATTTCCGGGAGTCGGGAGAAAAATCGCAAATCTCATTGTCGGCGACATTTTCGGCGCGCCCGCGATAGTTTGCGACACCCACTGCATAAGAATATCCGAACGGCTCGGACTTGTGCCGAAAGGTGAGAAAAATCCGCAGAAAATCGAGAAAATACTCGCGAAAAGGGTAGAGCCCGACAAACAGAGCGACTTCTGCCACCGTCTTGTCATGTTCGGAAGAGAATACTGCCTCGCGAGGGGACAGGTGTGCGAAAATTGTCCGCTGACCGAAATATGCAGATTCGGACGGTCGGAAAAACGCGCGGATAAAAAGAGTTAACAGAAAGTTAACAGAAAATTTGTCATTTTTTACAAGAAAATTCGTCTTGTATTGTGTAAAGTAAACGATACAATGATACGATGGCAAAATATAAATTACAGACGGCAGGACGGCACGGCTATGGAAAGCTCTTTTGATTTTGCGGAAAGATTCGATGATGCGGTAAAGACCGCGTCCGAACTTGTCGCCGCTCTTAAAGAGAAAAAGCTGAAAATATCCGCCGCCGAATCGTGTACGGGCGGACTTTTCGCCGCGCTGATTACATCGGTGCCGGGCGCATCGGCGGTAATCGACGGCTCGTGCGTCAGCTATTCCGAAAAAATCAAGACCGAAATCGTAAAGGTTGACGCCGAAATCATCGAAAAATACGGTGTTGTGTCGACAGAAACGGCAAGAGCGATGGCGCACGGTGCGGCGGCGCTCTTTCACGCCGACATCGGTGTCGGTATAACCGGATGGGCGGGGCCCGACATCGGC
>CAZHPU010000193.1:0-3371 GCA_964534435.1 uncultured Lachnospiraceae bacterium
CCACGGTATTTTTCGTTTTCGGCGCAGCCGAAACGAACTCCGATGGAGTTCGAGAAAAATACTTAATTCGAAAACCGCAGGTTTTCGATATATTCAGGCAAATTGTTAAATTAAAACGCGTCAGCGTTTTAATTTATAGCCCGCTTTTTCGACCGCGCGTTTGACATCGGCGGCGGCGAGTTTTCCGTTATGTGCAATCACCGCCTGCCCCTTTTCGTGGCTGACATCGGCAGATATGACATCGGGGAGTGCTTCGAGTGCGTCTTTTACCCGCTTTTCGCAATGCGCGCACATCATTCCGTCGATTTTCACCGTCATCGTGAGTTCGCACGATTCGGAATTTCCGCATCCGCAGTCGGATTTTGCCGAATTTGCCGATTTATTCGCTTTTTTCGTCTTTTTCCGTCTGTTTCTCGCGAAATATCCGCTGTCTTTCGTTATATTTACGATATTCAGGCGCAGAGCGTTCGATACGACGCAGAATGACGACAGACTCATTGCCGCCGCCGCGAACATCGGATCGAGTTTCAATCCGAACAAACCTGCGGCAAGCGGTATGCCGACCGCGTTATAGACAAACGCCCAGAAGAGATTTTCATGAATATTGGTGAGTGTCGCCCGTCCGAGTCTTATTGCGGCGGGCAGTTCGGCAAGTCCCTTCCCCATCAGTACGACATCGGCCGAGTCGATTGCGATATCGGTGCCCGCGCCGACCGCGATACCGAGATTCGCGGCGGCAAGTGCGGGTGCGTCGTTGATTCCGTCGCCGACCATCGCGAGCTTACCGCCCGAGGCGGCAAGCTCTTTAATTGTGTCGGCTTTCTGCCACGGCAGAAGTTCTGCGCGTATCTCGTCAACACCTGCGGCCTCTCCGACCGCTTCGGCGGTCGCTTTGCGGTCGCCCGTCAGCATAACCGTCTTGATTCCCATTTTTTTAGCTGTGCGATCGCCGTGACGCTGTCGGCACGCAGACCGTCGCGCACCGCGATAAGTCCGAGAATTTTTCCGCCCTCTGCGAACAGCATCGGGGTTTTTCCCTCTTTCGACAGTCTGTCGGCTCTCTCTTTTTCGACCGAGAGGTCAACATTCGGCATTTTTTCGCCGACAAATTTCAGAGAGCCGCCGATGAGTTTGACATTTTCATAATCGCCGCAGAGTTCGGCTTCGAGTCCGCCGCCTGCCGAAACGACAAAATTTTCGGTTTTTTCTATCGCAATTTTGAAATTTTCGGCATACTCGGCGATCGCGCGGCCGAGCGGATGTTCGCTTTTCGCTTCGAGTGCGGCGGCCGCCGCCGTCAGTTCTTCGATTGTCACTCCGTCCGACGGGATAATGTCGCAGACGGTCGGTCTGCCCTCGGTAAGCGTTCCCGTTTTATCAATCGCAACCGTGTCGATTCTGCCCGCCGCTTCGAGAGAGGCCGCCGTTTTGAAGAGGATTCCGCATCTCGCGCCCTTGCCGCTTGCCACCATTATGGCGACCGGTGTGGCAAGTCCGAGCGCACACGGGCAGGATATTACCAGCACAGAGATTCCGCGTGCGAGTGCCGATCCGGCATCTGCGCCGCCTATCAGCCATCCCGCCGTGGTTACAAGCGCGATCGCCAGCACGGTCGGAACGAAAATTCCCGACACCTTATCTGCGACCTTAGCTATCGGCGCTTTTGTCGCCGCCGCGTCGCTCACCATACGGATTATCGCCGACAGCGTCGTATCGGCTCCGACCGCCGTCGCGCGGCAGGTCAGATAGCCCGATTTATTCACGGTCGCCGCCGAGAGTTTATCGCCGACCGATTTATCGACCGGTATACTCTCCCCTGTCAGCGCCGATTCGTCGACCGCGCCGCATCCGTCCACGAGAACGGCATCGGCGGCTATCGATTCGCCTGCTCTCACAACGAAAATATCGCCGACAGCGAGTTCGCTTATCGGAATTTTCGTTTCCCTGCCGTCTTTTATGACAGTCGCCTCTTTGGGAGCGAGTTTCATCAGTGAGCGGAGGGCGTCGGTCGTTTTACCTTTTGCCCTCGCTTCGAGCGTTTTTCCGACGGTTATGAGAGTCAGAATCATCGCCGCCGACTCATAGTAGAGCCCATGCAGCATATGTGCGGCGTGCTCGGGGGATGCCGTCATCTCGAAGAAAATCACCGTGCTGTAAATATACGCTGCCGACGAGCCGAGCGCGACAAGGCTGTCCATATTCGGCGCGCGTCTTGCAAGCGCCGTATATCCGCCGATGAAATAATTTTGGTTTATCACCGCAATCGCCGTCGTGATGAGCAGTTCGAAAAGAGCGACCGCAAGCGGATTTTCGGCAAATCCTTTCGGAAGAGGAAAATTCCACATAAGTCCGCCCATCGTCACATAGACGAGCGGAATAAGAAAACAGAGCGACAGAATCAGCCGCCTGCGTCTTTTCGGGGTTTCGGTGTCGGCGAGAGCATTTTCATCGGCGGTACCGTTATCTTTATCGGCGGATTTCGCGCCGTAGCCCGCCTTTTTGACGGCGGCGATTATTTTTGACGCCGAGATGTCTCCCTCGACCAGCATATCGCCGGTGAGCAGATTCACAGACACGCTTTTTACGCCGTCAAGGGCGGCGACCGCCTTTTCGACGCGTGCCGAGCAGGCGGCGCAGCTCATACCCGATACCTTAAATTTTTTTGTGAGTTCGGTCATAATATCATCTCCATACCGCCGCATCGGGGAAATCCCGAAAAAATTCATATTTCGGCAAAAAAATCAAAGCAGTTTGTCAATGACGGCAACAAGCTCGTCGACCTTGCCGCATTCGCCTTTTTTTATCGATTCGGTGACGCAGTGACGTATATGTCGGTCGAGCAGCAGCTTCTCGAATGATGCAATCGCCGCCGATGCGGCGGCGCACTGCGTCAGAATATCGACGCAGTATTTATCGTCTTCGACCATTTTCGAGATTCCGCGTATCTGTCCCTCGATTCTTGCGAGGCGGTTTTTCATCTCGCGTTTTTCGCCGTCGCTTCTGAGTGTTTTCCGTTCGGATGCCGTATTTTCGGCATTGCAGCAGGCTTTTCGTTCGGCTTCCGCCTGCTTCTGTTTTTGTATGATTTCAAGTTCGAGTGTTTTCATAATATATCTCCCGTATTTTGATTATGCCGTAGTCATATTATATACCCCTACGGGGTATTTGTCAATAGCAACAAAGCCAAAATCGCAGGTTTGAGGTTAAGATTTTCTCTCGAACGAAATAGGCATTTTTTTGTTTTTTCGCTTCTTAGGTATTCGTCGATTTGGAAAATCAATCCCTCAGTCAGCCTAACGGCTGACAGCTCCCTTTACCGGGGGGAGCCTTTGACGTTTCCAATATAAAAATGGAAAAGGTCGGCACAGCCG
>CAZHPU010000194.1:0-3362 GCA_964534435.1 uncultured Lachnospiraceae bacterium
TAAGACGGATTATTTCACGAAATGTGACGGAAATTTTGAAAAAATAATAAAAAAATAAAAAAGACGGCTTTCTTTCGAAAACCGTCTTTTGGTGGGAGCGGGTGGATTCGGACCACCGAAGCTGAAAGCAGCAGATTTACAGTCTGTCCCCTTTGGCCACTCGGGAACGCTCCCGTTTGGAGCTGGTGAACGGAGTCGAACCATCAACCTGCTGATTACAAATCAGCTGCTCTGCCATTGAGCCACACCAGCATTTTTTCGCCGTCCGCTGCTCGCGGTGCCTGCGACGCTGATTATTATATCATGGAGCAGTTTGTTTGTCAATACTTTTTACAAAAAAATATTTTTTTATAAGACTTTTCGTTGACTTTTTTTCTCCTTATGATATAATCACATAAGATGATATATTTTCAAAAAAGGGAGGCAGCACGTCATGCTTGATAAACTATGTCTTGCGAAAAAAGCCAAAACTTTTTCGATAAGCCCCGAAAATTTCACCGGTGAAAAGGGCGTCGGCGGCTCTGCCGAACACGGAACCGGAGAAGGTCCCGCCAGAGAGCTCGGAATCGGATGGAAAATATCGCCGTCTGTTATAATTCCCGCAGGAAAAAAATTTAGTCTTGCGGATATTCGCGGCAGCGGATCGATAAAGCATATATGGATTACCGATGATGCACCTACCGGACGTCTGCTCGTACTCAGAATATACTGGGACGGCTCGGAAAATCCGTCGGTTGAGGTGCCGCTCGGCGACTTTTTCGCAGGTGCGAACTATCCCGAATACCGTCAGCTTTCAAGCCTTGCGGTCTGCATAAACCCGAAAAGGGGACTTAACTGCTACTTCGAGATGCCGTACAGAAAAGGATTTCGAATCGAGCTCGAAAATCTCGCAAACCGAGGCATAATGGTATATTATCAAATCGACTGCGAAGAAAAAGACGTTCCCGATGATGCGCTTTACCTCCATGCTCAGTTCAGACGTTCGAATCCTGTTGAAGGCGGTGTTCACACACTGCTTGACGGGGTGAACGGACACGGGCAATATGTCGGCACATATCTCTACTGGGGTGTGAATAACAACGGCTGGTGGGGAGAGGGCGAAATGAAATTTTATATTGACGGTGACAAAGATTTCCCCACGGTCTGCGGAACAGGAACCGAGGACTATTTCTGCGGTGCATATAATTTCGATGTCGACGGAAGATATGCCGAATTCACGACTCCCTACTCGGGAATGTACAAAGTCGACCGCACCGACGGAATATATCTGTCAAACAGACGTTTCAATCTCTACCGCTGGCATATAACCGATCCGATTTACTTTTCGGAAAATCTGCGTGTCACCGTGCAGGCGCTCGGCTGGAGAAGCGAAGGGCGCTATCTGCCGCTTAAAGACGACATTTCATCGGTTGCGTATTGGTACTCCGATCGCATCGATGACATATATCCGCCGCTTCCCGACAGAAACGGGCTGGAAATAATATAAAAATACGAAAATCGATTTTTCGTATACGGGAAAGGTTTGATTATAAACATGAAAAGCGAAAATACACTGAGTGTCGGAATCATAGGATACGGCGGCCGCGGAAGAGGTGTCGTCAATGATGTGCTTCTCGGACTCGTTCCGTCAGAAATTGAGATTGTCGCGGTTTGCGACAGCTATGCCGACCGTGCCGAATGCGCGTGCGAAGATGTATACAAGGCGACCGGAACAAAGCCCGCCGTCTTTACCGATTACAGAGAGCTTTGCGAAAAAGCCGATGTTGATGCCGTCTTTGTTTTCTCGGCATGGGAAGCGCATTTTGACATTGCAATCTGCGCTATGAAACACGGAATCGCCGTCGGATTTGAGGTCGGCGGTGCGTACAGTATCGACAAGCTGTGGCAGCTTGTGCATACTCAGGAAGAAACAGGCGTAAACTGCATGATGCTCGAAAACTGCTGCTACGGAGAGCGCGAACTTATGGCTCTGGGCATTGTTCGTGAGGGATTGTTCGGAGAAATAGTGCAGTGTTCGGGAGGATACTGCCACGATTTACGCGGGGAAATAACCGGAGGAATCGAAAACAGACACTACCGTCTGCGCAACTATGCAGGCAGAAACTGCGAAAACTATCCGACACATGAGCTCGGCCCGATTGCGAAGCTTCTTAATATCAACAACGGAAACAGAATGCTGACTCTTACATCGGTTGCGTCGGGTGCGCACGGACTTTACGAATATGTCGGGCGCGGCAATGTCAACGAAAGGCTCTCGTCATTCGGATTTGCTCAGGGCGATATCGTAAATACAACGATAAAATGCGCGGGCGGTCAGACGATTCTGCTTACTCTCGACACAACTCTGCCGAGAACTTATGACAGAGCATTTACCGTCAGAGGCACAAAAGGCGGATATTTCGGCATCACCGACAGCATATTCTTCGACGGCGAACATAACGGATATGAATTCTGCGGTGAAAAGCTGTGGGGCAACGCTTCCGAATATGCCGAGAGGTACAAGCACCGCATTTGGAAGGACTACGATCCGCACGGCGGTCACGGCGGCATGGACTATCTCGTTATGTCCGCATTTATCGACAGCGTGAAAAACGGTGTGCGCCCTCCGATTGACGTATACGACAGCGCATCATGGGCGGCGATCAGCGTTTTGTCCGAGGAATCGATTGCGCTCGGCGGCGCGCCGGTCGCCATTCCCGATTTCACAAACGGACGCTGGCTGTGCAGAGACGATATTTCCGACTCTCCCGAATCTTTTTACAATCTTGACGATAAAGAAATCGCCAAAAAATACCGCAATAACTGATTTACGACAGCAAAACGACCGCCGAATTATTCGGCGGTCGTTTTGTTATCGGTTATTTAATCAGAATATCGGGTACCCTGCATTGGTGTGAGCTTCGACAAGCTCATCAACAAGCGCGATGATTTCGTCTGTCGACAGTTCGGCTCCGGTATGCGGCTCCATCATTGCGGCCTGATAAAGAGTTTCCTTTTTGCCTGTTACGGCAGCCTCTATTGTCAGCATCTGCGGATAAATGTTCGACGAGTTCATAGCCGCAAGTTGAAGAGGAAGCGCACCGACATAAGTCGGGGTTATGCCGTTGTTGTCAACAAGGCAGGGAACTTCGACACAGGCTTCTCTCGGAAGATTGGTGATAAGCCCGTTGTTGATAACGTTTCCGCCGATTTTGTAAGGTTTGTTTGTGACGATTGCCTCCATTATATGCGAGGCATATTCTCTCGATCTTGTATGGCTGACGTTTCCGCCCGCGAGAAGTTCCTGCTTCTGCTTCTGCCAGCCGTCAATCTGATTTATGCAGCGGCGGGGATATTCGTCAAGCGGAATGTTGAATTTTTCG
>CAZHPU010000195.1:0-3356 GCA_964534435.1 uncultured Lachnospiraceae bacterium
TTCCGAATCGGACGGCGGTGTTGAATAATCGGAAAAAGAAAGCAGATAGAACGAATCTTTTCCGTCCGAATCGGTTATGCCGAAATAGTCGGAATAGCTTCCGTATTCGCTGAATCCGCGGAATACTACGCGTCTTACGCAGAGACTCGGTAGTTTTATTTTCTGACCGAGACAAATCATATTGTCATATTTGCAGTCGGCTTTGTGCGGCAGATATAAGTCATATTCGCCGTAAAGACTGTTTTTCTCTCCGACGGCATTGTCAAGACAGAAAAATTCACCGAGTCCGCCGAAATCCGCTCCCTTGTAATCCGATGTATAATCAAGCGCTTTGTTGTTGTAATAATTTGAAAGATCCACCGCATATTTTGTGAATGCGTTTGCTTCACACCTGACTTTTGAGTTGTTTTCATCGTCGAGCTTTGATAATAAACCCGACTTTCCGCTGTCTGCAATCAAAAATCCGTTAAAACAGCTTTCTTCTTCGTCTGCAAGCAGAATAATTTTTCGATATATTCGATCTGTCAAAATATTGTTTCTGTCGGCTTTTTGAATGTATGCTTTTCCGATCATCCACTGAATATTTCTCCATGAGAGGGCAAAATGTTTCAGCTTGTCCGGATTGTCAAAAGGAACAAATCCGAATGAATCCGAGGCATATTTCAAAAAAGACAAGTATTTGCATCTCGAATAAATCACTTTCTGAAGAATGCCGTGATAGTCCGAATAGAAAAAATTATCACATTCGATATCGCCGGAGTCAAATCCGCACCTGAATTCTTCCGCGAATTCACGCATCGAATCGAATGCGGATACGCCGTTTGTAATAACGGACGAGCGAAGATATTCGGCGGCCGAGTGCTTACTCGGCTTGACTGTGGGATTTTCGGTTTGCACGAAGATTACCGCATATTTGCAGGCGTTTTTCAATATGTCCGAATCGATTTTTCGAGCAGTGTCAAACCAAGGATCGCAAACATATATTTCGCTCTTTTCGGTATCGATTCCCGAAACAATAACCATATGGTCATTGTGAAACTGCCCGTAAAATTGATCCCACGGACAATAATATGCGTCAAAATGAACCGCCATCATGTTTCCGTTTTGAAGTTCATCAATTATTATGTCGGTAAGATTGTCATTCGGACTTATCTTTATGTAATAGTATGTTAAACCGCAGAATTTTTCCAAAAGTTCGATTTTTCTGTCATGAACGGCGATTCTCTCGTAATACTTTTCGGATGATGATTTCGCCGTCTTGCGAAAATCGAAAGAGTAAGATGCCGCAAACATCGGGAAGCAGTCGATTTTGAGATAGTTTCCGATTGTGAAGATTATATCGTCAAAACAGCTCGGAACCTGCGGCATCTGCCGCGGAGCCGGGCTGTTTTGAATGTCAAGGAGTATTTTCATCGAAAATTCCTCTTAATTTTTAATCGAATAGACTTTATGCGTTTTCTTCCGAAGATGTGTCGCATTTCGGAGTGTCGCGATAGAATTTTGCCTGTTTGTCGAACATTTCGGTATAAATTCCGTTTAATGCGTAAAGTTCGGAATGAGTACCGTATTCTGCTATGTGACCGTTGTCGAATACCGCAACCTTGTCGGCAAGCTGAACGCCCGAAAGACGGTGAGTTATCATAACCGCGGTTTGCCCGTTTACTATGTTGTGAAAATTAGTGTAAATTTCATGCTCCGCATTCGGATCAAGAGATGCGGTCGGTTCGTCCAGCAGATAAACGGGCGCACTGTGATAAAGCGCACGTGCTATTGCGATTTTTTGTCCTTCTCCTCCCGACGGCTCAAATCCTTCATCGTCAAATGTTTTGTAAACATTTGTATCGAGTCCGTGAGGCAGTTTGTTTATTAAATTGTCAAGCCCGCATTCACGGCAAATTTTACGGAGCCGCTCCTCATCGTAGGTTTCTCCGAAAACAATATTTTCGCGCAGGGTAAGTTCGTATAGCGAATAATCCTGGAAAACGGGCGAGAAAATCCGCTGATATTTTTCGTAGTCGTATTCGTTGATATTTATACCGTTTAAGAGTATTTCGCCTTCTGTGGGAAAATAAAGTCTTGTAAGCAGTTTCAGAAAGGTTGTTTTGCCCGAACCGTTGTTGCCGACGATGCAAAGTCTCTGACCGAACGAAAGTTTGATATTCAAATTTTTAAGCGCATAATTATCCGAACTCGGATATTTGAATGATACGTTCCTGAACTCTATCACCGAATCCTTGTCAAAAACAGGCTCTTTGCTGCCGGTGTCGTACTGCTTCATCGGCATGTTCATAAACTGCATAAATTCATGAATTTCGAGCCCGCTTTTTGCCATTCTGAGATAGCCGTTGACAATTCCGTTGAATGCGCCGGCAAACTGGCTGACGGCGGACATGAAAATAGTCATGGATCCGATAGAAAGAGATTTGAACAAAACCATGTATATAAGATATATATACATCAGAATTTGCTGTATAAAACTTGTAAGTGAATATAAAATGTCGGATGAGGTTACATTTCGGGTGTATTTTATCGAAATATCATCGGCTTCGCAGCGTTTTTTGTAAAGTCTTTCGATAAAAAAATCTTTCAGATTAAACAGACGAACTTCTTTTGCCGACCACTGGTCATGCATCGTAAACATAAGAGAAGATGCTATATATCTTTGGTATGGAGTCAGCTCTTTGTCGATTTCATGCCCTTTTGCACTGCGCCTTTTTGTAATGCACGAATTCAAAAAGACGACCAGAAGAATTACAAAGACAATAAAGACATTCAGACTTGCGACAATCGAAAAAATGGCGATAAGCGTAACAACCGCGGATAAAAGATCGCACAGACGATCGATGACCGATAATGCATTGCAGAATGCTCCGAACATCCGCTGGTTCAGATCGAGAAAATCGGGATTTTCAAAATTATCGTAGTCCATCATTGCGGAATGTACATCGTAATCTTTCAAAAATACATTTCCGAGCTTTTTGTAAATATCGGTGGCGGCGGTGACAATAGGCTTTTTTATAACATTATAAAGAATCGGTGTCAGCACCAAGACACCAAGGTAAATAGCAGTTATTTCGACACGCTTTCTCTCGGTCAGTTCGGATATAATAAGACCGGGAAAAACAGTAAATACAATCGTTTGCAGAACGCCTAAAAGGGCCAAGACCAGCTTAAGAAACGCATATTTCCAGGCGGCTTTTTTCTTGAAAACATATCGGAGCATGTATTTCGTTGTTATGAACGTGTTTTTGAAACTCTGCTTGTATGCGGTCTTGCTGACGGGTACAAGTTCTCCGCGGTCGTTTCTGGTATAAACATTGCCCATTCCGATGCGCCCCTCCTGATTTATGTATTTA
>CAZHPU010000196.1:0-3334 GCA_964534435.1 uncultured Lachnospiraceae bacterium
ACCCCTTTTTTCAAAAAGGGGTTTTCATCGTTTCCCCCCCGACAAAAAAAGAGCCCGAAAATCGGGCTCTTTTTATCAGTTTTTGTTCAGCTTATGTTCGCTGTTCGTATCAGTGCTTCTTGGAAGCTACTGCTGCGCCTGCGAGTGCAAGAACTGCAACTGCAGCTACGATTGCTGTAGCCGAACCGGTCTTGGGAGCTGCGCTTGCGAAAACGTCAGCGCCGAGAGCTGTGTCGGATTCAACAAACAGAACTTCTGCTTCGGAATGAGCGAGCTTTGTTGCCCAGCCGAGCTGTCCGTTGAAGTTAGCTGTGAAGGTCTTGTCGCCGCCCCATACATTGATCTGCTCGCCGTTGAGGTAGCAGGTGTATGTGCAGTTTTCGCCGTTAACTTCGCCGAGAAGGAGAATTACAGCATCTTCGCCGTCAGCTACGGTGATGTCGTATTCCTTATGTCCCTCGCCGTTGTCTTTGCCGTATGTCTTGGTATTGTCCCACCAAGGGCCGAACTTAATCTGGTTGTTAGGTGTAGCGCCGTCGTAAGGAATGAATACGCAGGCTTCGCCGTCGGAACCGTTGATGATGATACCGCAGCAGCCGTTGTTGCCGGTATCGCCTTCATGCTGGTAATCTTTCATTGTGTACTGGATTGCGAAATACTTCTTTGTTACAGTCCATTCGGTAGCGTTTGCCTTTTCGCCGGACTCGCAGGAAGCGTCAACAGTCTGAATTTCGTCAGCAGATACGCCGATAGCTGCGAACATTGCGATCATCGCGATCGCGAGAATGAGGGAAATAACTCTTTTCATTGTGTTATCCTTTCATGAATTGAAATTTTCAGCCGGGGGACTCCCCCGTCTGCTTGTTCATATTATATTCGATTTTTATTCGCAAATCAATAGATTTATATGCTTTTTGTGCAATTTGTACATTATGTTCGGAAATTGCGACAATCCGCGCCGCCCGTTTTCGGCGGATTTTTTCCGCATTTGTGTCAATTTAATTTTCCGTTCATCTTTTGCTTCCGTTTTATACACAGGCCTTGCCGAAATCTCCATAAACCGAAACGCTGTCGAGGTTTGATTATGTATTTACCGTATTCGGCATTGCCGAAATCCACTACTCTGATTTCAGATAGCAAGATACCCGTCTATATCGAAATTTGCAATTATGTTTTTTGATTCAGATAGTGTATAGAAATTTCAATCCTTCAGTCAGCCTAACGGCTGACAGCTCCCTTTACACAAGGGAGCCTTTGGATACTCCGAAATCCGAAAAAAACGCACTTCCTAAGTCTCCCCCCGTCAAGGGGAGGCTTTGGGGAGAGCGGATTTTTTCGCTCAGTATGTTTTTATCGGTCGGTGCGTGTAGGGGGTGACGTCCTAAACAATCGGCAAAGCCGATTGATTTACGCCCCGCTTTTTAGGTTATTGATAACAATATCCCGTGCGGTATTTGCCGTATTCGATTTATCGAAACGAACGCTTGTAGCGTTCGAGGCAAATACATAGCCGAAACGCCGTCGGCGTTTCGGGTTGGGCGGCTATTTGTTGTTTTCGACGCAGTCGAAATGAACTCCTGCGGAGTCCAAATCAAATATAAAACCCAAAACGCTTTCAGCGTTTCGGGTTTTTGCCGTAATATTCGGTGCCGATGAGCCCCACTTCTGCGAACGCCTGCGGATCGTGACGGACGATATAGTCGATATATGACACAATCTGCTCGGCGGCGATGCGGTAGCCTGCCGGATTTAAGTGCCCGTGCATATAGAAAAGCTCCTTGTAGGCTTTGTCGTGCGGCGGCGCGTATCGGTAAAGATCGATTACATAGCAGCTCTTGAATCTCTCGGCGAAATCGTACATAAGATCGCGGTGCGCCGCCGTCAGACTCTTTCTTTCATCACTCTCCCCGTCGTCGCCGCGCGGCATTGTGACAAGAAAAATCACCGAATCGGGCTGTATTTCGCGCAGACGGGCGAGAAGCTCGCCGAAACGCCCCGCAAAAGTGTCGGCGTTTTCGTGCCAATCGTCATGGACATCGCCGACAGAGCCTATCCGCTGACGCCTGCCGAAAAGATCGTTCACACCGAGCCCGACAATATAGGCGTCGCAGGCGAGATCACGGCTCCAAAAGCCGTTTTGTTCGGCGAAACCGTCAAGATATTCGGACGCCGTCATGCCGCCGCGCGAGAAATTGTAAACTTTGCTGCCGCAGATGCGCGCGAGATGCTGTCCCCACGAGTGCTCGTACATATCGAGATAGACGGTCGGCTTATCGCCGTCCTTGACCTCGAACTCTCCGGATGCCAGACTGTCGCCGACACAGCCGACTTTGCGGAAAATCGAGCACATACCGCCGCAGGGCGGCATTTGACCCTTGAGCGGCAGTTCGTCTTTCGGCGCGAAATCTTCGATAAAACTCATAAAAACCTCCAAACAAAGTATCAATCGGCAAAAACCGAGCCGCAAGGCGGCTTGCTTAAATATTTGCCGTTTTCGGCAATGCCGTAAACGGCAAATACCGCATAAAATACAGAAAAATCTTCGCTTTTACCGAAAAGGTCGGCTGACGCCGACCTTCCCCCGAAGGCTCCCTTGTGTAAAGGGAGCTGTCAGCCGCAGGGCTGACTGAGGGATTGCTTTACCGCTTTATCTATGTATTCGCAAACTCCGCGGAAATTTCGGTTTATCTCTTTGTTGCAAATTCTTATTACTTGTATTTTGTACTCTTCCAGAAATTCCGTTCTCTTTATATCATATTCTTTTTGGACTTCCTCATAATGCTGCGATCCGTCAAGTTCTATCACTATCCCGGCTTTCGCACAGTAAAAATCAACAATATATTTTCCGAGTATCTTTTGACGGCTGAACCGAACAGGGTATTCCCGCAGAAAATCATACCACAGGTGCCGTTCCTCTTTTGTCATTTCTTTTCTGAGCTGTTTTGCAAACGGCACAAGCTCTTTGTTCTGCTTCGATATCATGCTTATCCCCTCCGTCGGCTCAAGCCAAAACCGCAGGTTTTGGGTTTGGACACACTCCCCTTACTTCAAGGGGAGGCTTTATGTGTGTCGGTTCGGCTTTTATGTTTCAAAGCCCGAGCGGTGTTTTCGTTTTCGGCGCAGCCGAAATGAACTGCGGTGCGGTTCAAGTCAAATATTTAAGCCAAAACCGCAGGTTTTGGGTTTATCCCCTCCGTCGGCTCAAGCCGCCACCTCCCCTTGCAACAAGGGGAGGCTAAGGAGAGTGCGGATTTTTTCGCTCAGTAGTTTTATCGGTCGGTGCGTGTAGGGGCAATCGGATTTTTCCGAACTCGAAAAGAATGCGAATGCATTC
>CAZHPU010000197.1:0-3316 GCA_964534435.1 uncultured Lachnospiraceae bacterium
TACCATATCATTTATCAAATCATTTATCAAGTCATTTATCGAGTCATTTATCAAGTCATTTATCGAGTCAAATGACTCGATAATTTTGAATATATGAAAGAGCATTTCTTATGATGAACAGCACCCCATTTGTTGGGCAAGTATAGTAAAATACTTAGTACTAAGAAATGATATGTACCCCCAATACTGAACACTCAGTATTGGGGGTACATATCAAATTCGGGTATGAACAGGGGCAATCAAGCCACAGAAAAATTATTCACTTTGTAGCGCAAGTGGTACTGCATTGGTATCACGAGACCTCAAATGGTCCTATTTCGCGATTTTCAATGCTTAAAAACCCTTGATTTATGCGGGTTTCCGGACTTGAGTCAAGCCGTATCGGATTACTCCCACTCAACGGTTGCGGGCGGCTTGGATGTGATATCATAAACAATTCTGTTTATGCCCTTAACCTCATTGACTATGCGAGAGGAAATTCTGTCGAGAATATCATACGGTATTCTCGCAAAATCGGCGGTCATAAAGTCATCTGTGGTTACTGCACGAAGCGCAAGTGTGAAATCGTAAGTTCTGCCGTCACCCATAACGCCGACCGAACGAAGATTGGTAAGCACGGCGAAATATTGCGATAACTTTTTATTTTCACCGCATTTTTGCAGTTCGTCCCTCATTATGTAATCGGCATCACGCAACATATCGGCTTTTTCGCGTGTAATTTCTCCGATTATTCGGATTGCCAAACCGGGACCGGGAAACGGCTGACGTGTTACTACCGATTCGGGAAGACCGAGCTCTCTTCCGAGCGCACGAACCTCATCCTTGAAAAGAAGTCTGAGAGGTTCTATCACACCCTTAAATCTTTTCATAACTTCCGGAGGAAGCAAACGATTATGATGGCTCTTAATAACTGCCGCGTCACCTTCGCCCGATTCGATTACATCTGGGTAAATAGTCCCCTGTGCAAGGAAATCATTTTGAGTAATATTAAATTTATTCGCTTCATCGCAGAAAACATATCCGAATTCCGCTCCGATGATTTTACGCTTTTCTTGAGGATCGGTTACACCTGCTAATTTGCTCAGAAAACGTTCCTCGGCGTTGACTCTGACAAAATTGATTTTCCATTTAGAAAAAGCAGCCTCAACTTCGTCACCTTCATTTTTTCTGAGTAGACCGTGGTCAACAAAGACACAAGTCAGCCTTGAACCGATGGCCTCCGCAAGAAGTGCGGCAAGAACGGAGGAATCAACACCTCCGGAAAGAGCAAGCAGAACTCGTCCGTTCTCGCCGACTTGACTGCGGAGAGAATTTACGGCTGATTTGCAGAAATCGCCCATTGACCAATCTCCGTTGGCTTTACATACTTTGAAGAGAAAGTTCGAAATGATCTTTTTTCCGTATTCTGTATGGTTGACCTCCGGATGAAATTGAACGCCGTAGAACGAATGCTCTTCATCGGCTATACCGACACTTGGGCATGCGTCGCTGCTGGCAACCAGCTTAAATCCTTTGGGAAGTAGCTCCATGTAATCGCCGTGGCTCATCCATGTAATGCTTCTGTCGGGGATATCAAAAAAAATCGGGCAACTTGTATCAAATGATGTTTCTGTTTTTCCGTATTCACGAGCGGTTGTTGACTGCGCAGGTGCAACCTTACCGCCCAGTGTATGTGCAATAAGCTGTGAACCGTAGCAAATACCTAAAATCGGTATACCGAGCTCAAAAATTTGCGGATCTACTTTCGGAGATTTTTCTTCATATACGCTTGCCGGTCCACCGGTAAATATAATCCCGATTGGAGATTCTTTGCGTATCTCCTCCAAACTCATTCTGTATGGTTTGACCTCACAATAGACTCCGCATTCACGAACTCTTCTTGCAATCAGTTGATTGTATTGGCCGCCGAAATCAAGCACGATTATTTTTTGATTATCTGACATTTTTTTAGTCCTTGTCTTTTTTTATTTTTTATCGAACACCGAACATTAATTCACCGTATGAAGGATAAGGCCAAGCCTCTTTTGACGATATTGTTTCCATTTCATCAACAGGTATGCGAAGCTCCTTCATGTCATCGAGAATTGCCGATTTATAGAAATCTGCCAACTCCTGCTTACCGCAGATTGATTTTGATTTTATTAAATCCTGCTCTAACTTGCATACTGCGGCATATGCTTCTTCCATCAACGAAGATATATTCTTCACGACCTCTTTCTCGTAAGTGCAGGGAAGAGTGCTGACCGCTTTCTGCTTTTTGATAATATTTTCCGACAACTCGGCTGTAAATTTGCTCATCGCGGGGAGAATATCATTTCTTGCCATATCAAGCATTGTCAATGCTTCGATATGTATTACCTTGCAGTAATTTTCAAGGTAAATGTCGTGCCTTGCCGTTAACTCTGTTTCACTGAAAACATTGTTTGAAGTAAAGAGTTCAACATTCTTTTTATCAAGCATGTGAGAAACAGCATCGGGAGTGGAGCTGAGGTTAAGCAGTCCTCTCTTTTCGGCCTCAACTTTCCACGATTCGTCATATCCGTCACCGTTGAAGATTATTCTCTTATGTTCCTTGATTGTTCGTCTTATGAGATTGTGGAGACATTCTTCAAAATTTGTGCAGTTGTCAAGCTCATCCGCAAATTGACGAAGTTCTTCCGCAACGATTGTATTAAGAACAGTATTTGCTCTTGATACAGATGCCGAGGAACCGAGCATGCGGAATTCAAATTTGTTTCCGGTAAAAGCAAACGGACTGGTTCTGTTTCTGTCTGTCGTGTCTTTGGGGAATTTCGGCAGAGTATGAACTCCGATGCGCATCATTGTTTTTTGCTTTGCATCGTAATGTTCGTCATTTTCTATTGCTTTCAAAATTTCCGCAAGATCGGTACCGATAAACATTGATACTATTGCGGGAGGTGCTTCATTAGCACCGAGTCTGTGATCGTTTGAAGCAGATGCTACCGAAATGCGAAGCAAATCCTGATATTCGTCTACCGCCTTGATGACAGCACTTAAGAAAAGTAAAAACTGAGCATTGTCATATGGCGTTTCTCCCGGATCAAGCAAATTAAGTCCTGCATCTGTTGAAATAGACCAGTTGTTATGCTTTCCGCTTCCGTTCACACCGGCAAACGGTTTTTCGTGAAGCAGGCACACCATATTGTGCTTTTTTGCGACTTTTTGCATAATTTCCATTGTCAGCTGGTTATGATCTGCCGCAATGTTCGTAGTTGTAAATATGGGTGCCATTTCGTGCTGAGAGGGTGCGACTTCATTGTGCTCTGTCTTAGCAAGTATACCTAATTTCCAAAGT
>CAZHPU010000198.1:0-1624 GCA_964534435.1 uncultured Lachnospiraceae bacterium
AATGCCCAACTTCGCTCCCAAACGAACCTGCGTCATTGAAAATAACCCAATCAAGAAGAGCCACTTCGCGCCCTTCTTGTCGCAGGGAAGGGAATCGTCAAACCTCATCTTCTTGCCGTTCGCCATTCTGCTCCTTTCGTCAGTTTCGGTTCTCCTTCTGCATGACTTTCAGATAGGTCTGGACAAGTGCGCTCGGCGTGTAGTGGCTCAGATGCGCCGCGCGCGCCGCCTCGTCAACCTTCGCCCGGCCCGTCAGAAACGCCTCGATCTTCTCCGAAAGCGAAACGGCGTCGTCCGCCCTGGCCACCGCCCCGCTAGCACCCGTCGCCTCGGCCATGCCGCCCGAATCGGACGAGATGACGTAGCACCCGCACACGCCGCCCTCGATGCAGACGCAGGGAAAAGCCTCTTTCCATCCTCTAGAAGAGGATGGAACCACAAGACACTTGTGTTGGCGCATGATGTCCGCGACGCCCTGCGCGGTCAGGTTGCCCGTAAAGACGATCTCGCATCCGCAGAAGCGTCCGTCGGCGTCCAGTCTCTTCTCGTATTCTTCGCGGAGCGGTCCTTCGCCCACGAGCGTCAGGCGATTCGGGGGAACGCCGCGATCCGACAGCAACTTCAACGCGTCAAAGATGGTGGGAACGCCCTTGAAGGCCGTCAGCGAACCGACGAAGAGAAGGTCATGCGGACGTTCGCCCGCTTGCGAGTAGAAGATCGCCGGATCGCAAGCATTCGGGACGACGGTCGTCTTGATGATTTCGTGATTCGCGACATACTGGCTGACGCCCGTCCACGCCGCGTTGAACGACAGCCACCGCTCGAAGAAACGGCGCAGGAAGCTCGGGCGACTGTTCATCGGCATGTGGCGCACGACGATCGACTTCTTGGGCAAGAGCAACAGCGGCCAGCAGAGTCGCAGGATGGCACCTTCGCAAATGACGTAGTCAGAGCGCAGGATCTCCCAGAAGCATTTGAACAGCGAGGGGTAGTCCGTGATCCTGACGTTCGGGTGCGAGAACTTGCCGTCGTCGATGTAGGTGAGAAGCGACACCTCGCATCCGCGATCGCCAAGTTCCGCCGCCGTCAGGCGCGACATAGAAGCGACTCCGCCCATGTTATACGCGATGTGGTGCGTGCAGATCGTCACGCGACAAGGTCTGCCCCCCCCCCCCTATGATGGATTATAGTATGTTCAGCATTCGTAGTCATTTCTCGCTTCCTTTCTCGATAATGTTTTGTGCCAGGAATTCGCGCCCGATGCGCGATAAGTCGGCAAGCGAATGATC
Source organism: uncultured Lachnospiraceae bacterium (assembly GCA_964534435.1). Classification (GTDB taxonomy): domain Bacteria; phylum Bacillota; class Clostridia; order Oscillospirales; family CAG-272; genus CAKSQF01. Next base: position 1,290 of record CAZHPU010000198.1, read on the forward strand.
CGCGAGCGCGCACGTGAGATCTCGCGTGCGTTCGCTTCGCCATTCTTGGACATCGGGAAGGAACTTTCGCCATTCTGTTGCATTACTCGATGAAAGAACATTCACAACCGAAGGAACGGCCCATCCGTACCAAGACAAAAATAATTCGTTAGACAAAACGCCACACTCAGTAATAAATCCATCGTCCTTTCCAATATTCAAAAGGCTAGGCAAATTTGATTCATTGATAGAAGGATTAATAATCATATCGTCCGCAACAAAGCAATAATAGTCAAATTCATCTGAGTAAAACTCTTTTGCCGCTTGAGCGATATAGCCGCTGTATTGGTAAGAGG
>CAZHPU010000198.1:1634-3305 GCA_964534435.1 uncultured Lachnospiraceae bacterium
GATAGAAGGGCATAACGTGACAGATCTTCGAGAAACGACCTTCATACACACGATTGAGAATCGGTATATTCCGTTCATAATTGTGATTATAAATAACAACCAAACAACCCTTCATAAATCAAATCCCTTTCTTCATCAACAACCTATTCAACCTCAGCTGCACATAACATTTTTCTTCTGCTGTCAGCACAAAGAACCAAGCAGTCGTAAAGAGCACACCTATCGTAACAAGGGTTGTCAAGACAATGCGGATAAAAGATGGGGGGAACCAGAATCGTACCATACTACCAGCACAACTTGTAGCAATCGAGACAAGTGCTAACGGAATGATAATCCGAATCAGCCAATACCGCAGACTAATACCAAGAATGGGGCGCGCCAGCCATACATTTACTAAATTCGCCAAACAGGCAGTTGTAAGCATCACACACATGACCACATAGACATGTCGAAAGATTATAACAGCAAACAAGGCAAAAGGAGCCGTCAAGATCAGAATCAACCCATTAATCGTTTGATATCGCGCGATACGTCCAGATGCATTAACTCCGATTACAAATCCAGCCGACAACCGATCAAGGACAACCTTGATAAGCATAAACAAGCAAAAACCTTCAGCATATAACGGAACATCCTTAAGCCAAATGCGCAAGACTTCATGTATTTCAAGTGCCGCTGGAATAGCAAATAACAAGGTGAGTAAGGTGCCAATTTTACAAGTCTGATAAACGAACGAACGAACGCGCGGCAAATTCCCTTCTCCCCACGCCGTCGTTATGGCAGGAGAAAACGCACCCTCAAGGGCACTATTAAGAAGCGTCGTTTCTACTGATACTGTATAGCCAATTGAATAAGAGGCCGTAATTTTGGGGCCAAAGAAACGGTTGACAATAACTGCCAGGAAGTGAGTACTTATGAGATACCCAATTCCATTGATTGCTTGCCATGTTGCGTAGTTCGCAATTTGCCGCATATAAGAGAACAGCCTAAAATATCCCAACTGCAGTCGACATTCAGGAAAGACAAAACAAGCGCGCACGCAGATAATTATTTCGGGGATAATAGAAAACAAACACATCGCGAATCCATACCGAACAAGCCAATCACCCGGCTGTAAAGTCATATAATAAATAAATGCCGTTCGAAGAATCACTTGTGCGGTTGTATAAATAGTTAGTTCCGCAATATACTGCTTGGCTACATACATCGCTTGAAAAGGCGCATTCACCATAGCGAAAAATGATGAGACACAAGAATAACGCCAAAGCCAAAGACAAGCCTCGCGGCGAATTTCAGGAATTCCAATAATACCAGATGTGATTGCCCAACAACCAATTGGGTAACCAATAAAAATCAAAACAATAGGAATAATAGTATGTATGATAACACCTGTTGCGAACCATCTACGGCATTCCTCCAACGCAAAACTATAATCTCTTGCAACATTTGCTTGCCCAATTGAATAGGCATAGAACCGCCCCAAAGCTTTAGAGAACTGAATATTAATAAAACTCATAAAAAGGGCAACACTCCCCACCACGCCACAAAGACCAAAATCTTCTTGTCCCAACGCCATCAACACCCAGCGCATTGAGAAAATCCCGCATGCCGCCCCCAACAGCGATCGCCCATACGTCGCCACAATATTCCAAAATATCCGCCGGTTCGCTG
>CAZHPU010000199.1:0-3296 GCA_964534435.1 uncultured Lachnospiraceae bacterium
CGCCGCCGACAAAAAGACAACCACAGCCGTTGACAAAAAGACAACCACAGCCGCCGACAAAAAGACCGACACCGTAACCGTGACACCTGCCGAAATCGAAAAGAAGATTGCCGACGCGGTCGGCGCCGACAACTATCTCTGCGACAGCGAGATAGACAAAGACTGGCTGACAAACAGCTACGGGCTCGATCTCTCGAAAGTCGAAAGCTATGCCGCAAAGCAGAGCTCGATTCCGAGCATCAATCTCGATGTTGTTATCGTATTAAAGGCAAGAGACGGCTATGCCGATGAGGCGGCAGACCTTCTGAACAAGAGTTTCGCCCAGACTGTCGACTACATCCGTCAGTATCCGTTCGGCACCGCCAAAGTTATGAACGGCAGACTGTACAAAAGCGGCAACTATGTGATCTATGTCATCGCCGGCGCAAGCTATGACGGCGAGGACAGCGAGGCCGAGGCAAAGCTCGCCGTATCCGAATACGAGAAAATCGATGCCGCCGTCAAGGGCGTATTCGGCGAGCTTCCTAAAAATATCGCCGTGATTCCCGAAGATGACGGAAATTCGGGCGGTCTGCTCGGAAATTCGGCAAACTGACGCTTTTGGCGGAGAAATAAGAAACGGAGAAAATAGAAAATGGTTTTCTCAAGTCTGACTTTTCTCGAACTGTTTCTGCCGTCTGTTCTGCTCGTCTATTTCATTCTGCCGGACAAGGCCAAAAACGCTGCGCTCTTTCTGTTCAGTCTGCTCTTTTACGCGTGGGGTGAGCCGATTTATGTCGGGCTGATGATATTTTCGACAGTTCTCGATTACAGCTGCGGACTCGCCGCCGAAAAATTCCGCGGCACGAAAAAGGCGAAAGCCGCGCTCATCACATCGGTATGTGTAAATCTCGGACTTTTGTGCTTCTTCAAGTACACCGATTTCATTATCGGCAGTATTAACGGCATTTTCGGATGCGCTGTTCCGCTTCTGAATTTGCCGCTGCCGATCGGAATTTCGTTCTACACCTTCCAGACGATGAGTTATACGATTGACGTTTACCGCGGCGACGCCAAAGCGCAGAAAAACATCATTTCGTTCGGCGCGTATGTCGCGCTCTTCCCGCAGCTTATCGCGGGCCCGATTGTCCGCTATCAGACGATTGCCGATCAGATAGACTGCCGCACCCACAGCTTCGACAAGTTCGGAGAGGGTGTCAAAAGATTCGTCTGCGGTCTCGGCAAAAAGGTTCTGCTTGCTAACAACATCGGACTTTTATGGAGCGCGGTCTCGAAAGACGAAAATCTCACCGTGATTTCGGCGTGGGTGGGAATTATCGCCTACGCATTTCAGATTTATTTCGATTTTTCGGGCTATTCGGATATGGCAATCGGGCTCGGCAAGATGTTCGGCTTCGATTTTCTCGAAAATTTCGATCATCCCTACTGCTCGAAAAGCATTACCGAATTCTGGCGGCGCTGGCACATCTCGATGGGAACCTGGTTCCGCGACTATGTCTACATTCCGCTCGGCGGCAACCGCAAAGGGCTCCTTGTTCAGCTTCGCAACATCGCGATTGTCTGGCTGCTGACCGGGCTCTGGCACGGTGCGAGCTGGAATTTCGTTTTGTGGGGCGCTTTCTACGGGGTTCTTCTCATTATCGAAAAGTTCTTCCTGCTGAAAATTCTGAAAACAGCACCGTCATTTGTCGGGCATATCTATACCCTTCTCGCCGTCGCGGTCGGCTGGGTGCTGTTCGCCTTCGAGGATTTCGGCGCGGGACTCTCCTATCTTAAAGCGATGTTCGGCGGCGCTCTCTTCTGCGATTCGGCATCGGTCTACCTGATGCTCTCATATCTGCCGCTGCTTGTTCTTTGCGCGCTCGCATCGACTCCGCTCGGCATCAAAATCTACCGCAAAATCGGTGAAAAGTGCGGCTCATCGCTCACGACAGTCGCCGACTGCTTCGGAACGGTTACGGTTATGGGGCTTGCCGCCGCGTATCTTGTCAGCGGATCATACAATCCGTTTCTCTACTTCCGCTTTTAAGAGCCGAACGGGAAAGGAGTTTTATGAAAACAAAAGGTAAAATCATAACATCTGTATTCTGTCTGCTGCTCGCATCTCTCGTCATATCGGGCGCGGCGTTGCCCGACAAATACTATTCGGAGAGCGAAAAGCGCACGCTGACACAGATAGGCAGTATAAAAATCGCCGATTTTTTCGCCGGCAAGATGGGCGACGAGGTCGAAAAATATCTTGCCGACCAAGTTCCCCTGCGTGACGGGTTCGTCACCGTCAAGACGCTCTGCGAAAGACTTTCGGGCAAAACCGAGATTTCGGGGGTATATTTCGGAAAAGACGGTTATCTTATCGACTCATTCACCGAATATGACGGCGAAAATTTCAAGAAAAACATCGCATCGCTTGTGAATCTGTCCGGGCTGATGAAAGGCAAAAACATCCCGACAAGGGTGATGCTCGTTCCGACATCCGCCGAGATTCTCTCGGACAAACTGCCGTCATACGCGCCGAACATAAGTCAGAAATCGCTTCTCGAATACGCGAAGGCGGCGGGGCTCGACACGGTCGATGTCTTTGACATTCTCTCCGAACATAAGGACGATTACATCTACTACAAAACCGACCATCATTTCACATCGCTCGGCGCATACTACTGCTACGCGGCGTGGATGAGCGCGCACGGCAAAACGGCGGATTCGCTGTCCGAATGGCAGAGTGAGGAGCTTTGCGATAATTTCCGCGGCACGACCTACAACAAGGTGAACTATCCGCTTGCCCCGTACGACAGCATAACCGCCTATTACAAGTCGAAAACACATAATGTAAGCTACAACGGCGGAAATTATGTCACCGACAGCATTTACGAGCGCAAATATCTCGACGGAAAGGATCAGTATGCCGCTTTTCTCAACTCCAATCAGACCGAAACGGTGGTGAAAGGAGACGGCGAGGGCAAGCTCTTGATTCTCAAAGACTCGTACGCCAACTGCTTTGCGCAGTTTGTGATTGACGATTACGCCGAAACGCATCTCATCGATCTGCGCTTTTACAGAGGATCGACATCGACACTTGCCGATTATATCGAAGAAAACGGCATAACCGAGATTTTGGTGCTATACAATATCCCGAATTTCACGAAAGACACGGCGGTCACGAAAGTTCTCGGCTCCGACCGATAACGCCTGTCGGCGGAGTTTGACCGCAAAAAAGGAGAGGCTTCTCACGAAGCCTCTCTGTTTTTATGGCTTTAGCCGGTTGAGGACGGGACGTCCGAAACAGACAACCACCCGCT
>CAZHPU010000200.1:0-3254 GCA_964534435.1 uncultured Lachnospiraceae bacterium
ATACTTTTACATAACTGTCAAGAAAAGCATCGAATTCATCGAGTTCTTTTCCGTCTACCGAAAGTGATGACAGCAGTTTAATACTGCTTTTTTGTGTTTCCTCTGAGAAATCGGCAACATCGCAAATCTCTGATTCGGTAAGAACTTTCGAATAAACCCTTACATCATCCATAAGACCGTTGTATGTTCCGTCGCCCCAAGTTGAGGTTTTTCCGAGAAAAGCACGCGCTATTTTCCATTCGGAAAGATCGGCCTCTACATCTACTTCCGAAATAAGTGAGCCGTTAACATAAAATTTAACCGTTTTTCCGTCATATGACAGAGCAATATGATGCCACTGAGAGTAGAATGATGTCGGCACCAGTCCTTCTGTTGCGAGTTTAGTGTTTGCGGGTGTTCCGCCGTATATTTCGAACTTATAACCGCCGACCTCGGTACCTGCATTTGTCATAAGATGAAAAGACTGTGAGTTTGATGTTTCGAGAGCAAAAATACGTGAGTAACTTCCAACCGATTCAACATCAAATTTTGCCCAAGTCATTATTGTAAAGCTTTTCATTCTGAATTTGTCTTTGGGCATGGAAATATATGCTTCATCGTTTTTATGGGATGAAGAATCAAATTTAACGGCATTTCCGTGTATACCGCTCACCGATGTTATGTTACCGTAAATTTTTCCGTCATTTCCGCTTCCGCTCGAGTCGTGTCCGAGATCATTTTTATCGTCAAATGTATAATGAAGAACAAGTGCATCGGACAGAGCATCTTTCTTGCTGTTAACTGTTGCGGCACTGCTGAAAAATACGGGGAATTCCGCAAGCATCATTGCTATCACCAATAGTACGGCAATCGCCGCTTCCTTTCTGCTTCTGAATTTGTTGTTAGCCTTAAGCATGATTTTACCTCCGACAAAATTTCTACTTTAATTATATCAGTCGGAGCTGAAAAATTAAATTCATAAAACTTTAAAAAAGATGTATATAACGGAATATATCGGTATTATGACATATATATCGTTTTCGCACGCTTCGATGATATAAATTTATGAATATTTAATAATTATACCTTTGCGTTTGAATACATAATGTATTTTTTATCTGATTTGTATTTGAGAAGACCGTTTTAATAATTAACGTTTTCGGTCTTGACATTTTTCCCGATTTATAATATAATAATTCGAATAAAGATGGGAAGTTGTAGGCAAAATAATATATTTGATTAGCGGCAAGTGAGGATATAATGCAAGATATAAAGGAAAGAATCGATTATCTCAGAAAGAAGATAGCATATTATTCAAAAAAATATTATGTTGACGATTGTCCCGAGATATCCGATTTTGAATATGATAAACTCTTTTATGAATTAAAAGAACTGGAAGTCGAAAATCCTCAATATTATGATCCGAATTCTCCGACGGTTAGAGTCGGCGGCGAAGCGGTAGATAAATTCGAAAAGATCGCGCATACAGTTCCGCTCAAAAGTTTAACTGATGTATTTTCTTACGATGAATTGCGCTCATTTTGCACGTCGATTTCTGAAAAATACGGCAATGTCGATTATTCTGTCGAATGTAAAATTGACGGCCTATCTTGCGCTGCTCACTACGAAAACGGTGAACTCATATACGGCGCAACGCGTGGAGACGGCTATATCGGTGAGAAAATAACCGATAATTTGAGGACAATATCATCTCTTCCTCTTAAAATCGAATATAAGGGCACTCTTGAAGTTCGCGGAGAAGTTTATATGCCGAGAAAAGTTTTCTTTGAACTTAACAAAAAGAGAGAAGAAAATGAAGAAACGCTTTTTGCAAATCCGAGAAATGCGGCAGCGGGATCTTTACGCCAGCTTGACTCAAAGATTACCGCATCGCGAAAGCTTGACATTTTTATTTTTAATCTTCAGTATTGTGATAAAAAGTTTGATACTCATCTTGAAACTCTTGATTTCTTAAAGAGCGAAGGATTTAATGTTATTCCTTACAGAAAAAAAGCATGTACAGCAGATGAAATAATAGACTATATTGAGGAAATCGGCAAGTTAAGAGATACGCTTTCTTATGATATTGACGGCGTTGTAATAAAGGTTAATTCCCTTGAAAAAAGAATAGTGATAGGCGAGGGAACATCTACGCCTAAATGGGCGGTTGCATATAAATTTCCTCCCGAACAGAAAAAAACAAAACTTAAAGATATAGTTGTTCAGGTAGGACGAACCGGTGTTTTGACGCCCACGGCCGAACTCGAACCTGTGAAACTCGCGGGGTCTACAGTCGGCAGAGCAACACTGCATAATATCGGATATATCAGAGAACGCGATATAAGAATAGGCGATATTGTAACGGTACAAAAAGCAGGCGATATTATACCCGAAATTGTTTCATCAGATAAAAACAAACGTACCGGAGATGAAAAGGAATTCTTTATGCCCGAGTTTTGTCCGTCATGCGGTGCTCCAACCGTTAAAGACGATGAGGCGGCGGTTCGGTGTACGAATGCAGAGTGTCCTGCTCAATTATTGCGTAATCTGATTCATTTTTCATCAAAAGAAGCAATGAATATTGTCGGTCTCGGACCCTCGATACTCAAAAGTCTTCGTGATGAAAATATAATTCACGACGTAGCGGATTTGTATTATGTTTCATCTGATGAAATTTCAAAAATCGACGGTATGGGTGCTAAAAGTTCAAGCAAACTCATACAATCTATAAATGATTCAAAAAAGCGCGGACTGGCTCATCTGTTATATGCATTGGGTATACAGAATGTCGGAGAAAAAGCCGCTGATGCTCTTGCCGAAAAATACACAGATATAGAAGACTTCTTTAATTTAACTGCAGATGAAATATCATGTATTGATGATATAGGAAGCATTACCGCGAATAATATTGTCGAATATTTTTCTCATTCATCAACGCGTGATATCATAAATAAGTTGAAATCGGCCGGAGTTGATACGACAATTACGAAAAGTGAAAAAATAGATACAAGATTCAGCGGAATGACATTTGTTTTAACCGGCACACTTTCAACGCTGACAAGAAAAGAAGCGGAAAATTTGATAAAAAAACACGGAGGCGTTGCGTCGTCATCGGTGTCTAAAAAAACAACTTACCTTGTAGCCGGGTCAGACGCAGGAAGCAAACTTGCTAAAGCCGAATCACTTGACATTAATATTATTAACGAAGAGGAATTTCTTAAACTGGTAAAATAAATATGCTGTTTGATAATGTAACAATAAAATTAAAAGCCGGA
>CAZHPU010000201.1:0-3213 GCA_964534435.1 uncultured Lachnospiraceae bacterium
CCGATGATGTGATTTTCGTAAATCAGAAAATTCAAGAGAATATCATTCGGATATTTCGAATCGGGCTCTCTGCCGACTGTCTGCGGGATTATTCCGTGAGAGTCGAATATGCCGCGGTTTTTGTTGTAATAGCTCTCAAAAAGGTAAAGCCGACGCCTGCCGCCCGAAAAAATCGGCAGCGCGAGCATATCGGGATGCGACGCAACAGGCGCATCGAGTGAGCGGCAGGGCGGCAGACCGATTACATCATTAAGCTCTTCCGTATCTTCCGCACATATTTCCCGTATCTCTTCGGCGGCGGCCGTCGGAACATTTTCGGACAAAAACAAATAAGGACGGACTTTATGTCCGTCCTCGAATGTCGGAAAAACGATCATTAAGCGTTCTCAGCCGGAGCTTCGGACACTGCCTCAACGGCAGGCTCTATAACAACAGCTTCTTCAACTGCCTCGACAGCTGCGGGAGCGGTCGAAACTTCTTTAACCTTAATCTCGGTCTGAACGCGGTTAAGCTTGCCGGAGCGCAGGCAACGGGAGCATACATAGACGGTCTTGTGAGTTCCGTTTATATCAGCTTTCACTTTCCTGATGTTCGGCTTCCATGCTCTGTTAGTCTTGCGGTTGGAGTGAGAAACACTTGCACCGAATACAACGCTTTTTCCGCAGAGTTCACATTTAGCCATACTCTATACCTCCATAAATCATTAATTATCAAATCAGCGTCTTACATTATAGCATACTAATTTTGAAAATGCAATAGCAATTTCAAAAAAACTTCAACTTTTATAACTTTTCTTGCCGATTATTTGCCGCCGTTTTCGTTTCTTTGCTTACTGCCGTCGCCGTCGCCGTCTGAATCATCATCGTCGTCGATGTGATGAAGCGAACGGGGAGCGGGCTCATCATCCTTCGACTTCTTCTTTTTGCCGAAGCTGACTTTGTTTTCGGTTCCCGAAAGCAGCCGTCCGATGTTCGAGCGGTGCGCGAAAAGCACGGTCGCAGTCATCAGGAGTGCCGAAATAATCATCAGAAAAGGAGGATGTGAACCGCCGGTAAAAAGTGCGAAAACTCTGTCGAGAAGCAGCGGGAACATCAGCGCGGCGATAATCGAACCGAGTGAAACGTATCTTGTTCCGAGTATGATCGAACAGAAAATCAAAATAACGAGAATGCCGACAATCGGATCGGCCGCAAGCATAACGCCTGCCGACGGCGCAGATCCTTTGCCGCCCTTGAATTTGAAAAAGACCGGGAAGCAGTGACCGAGTATACAGAAAAATCCGACAATATACGCCGCGGTATGCCCGATGAGCAGAAGCCCGAGAAGAGAAGCCGCCACACCTTTGAGCGTGTCGCCGACAAGCGTCAAAGCACCTGCCCAAGTACCGTATGTGCGGTTCATGTTTGTGCTTCCCGCATTGTGACTTCCGTGATTTCTTATGTCATCGTGGAAGATAAACCTTGAAATAAGAATCGAAAAATTCAGACTGCCTATAAGGTAGCCGACAGCCGCAAGCGAAAGAAGTATCAGAACAAGCAGCCATATCGGAAGAGCGGATGAAACCGAAGATCCGTCCTCGGACACGACAATGTGAAATGCTTTCGTGATGATTCCGGGATCGGGATCGCCGTTGAAAAACAGCTTGTACAGAAAGAATTCCATTCGGTCAGTCACCGCCTTCCTCACCCTTCATACGTATGTTCAGCTTTATCGGGGTACCGGAAAAGCCGAATACCTCTCTGAGCTGATTTTCGATGTATCTCTGGTATGAAAAGTGGAACAGACGCGCGTCGTTGCAGAAAATGACAAATGACGGCGGTTTTACGCCGACCTGCGTCATGTAGTATATTTTGAGACGGCGTCCCTTGTCGGACGGCGGCTGAACACGTGCCTGCGCATCGGCAAGCATATCGTTCAGCATGCCTGTCGTAACACGCATGCAGGACTGATTGTTTATGTAAACAATGTGTTCGAAAAGCTTTTCAACACGCTGACCTGTTTTCGCGGAAACGAAAACTATCGGCGCGTATGTCATATATGACAGCGCACACCTGATCTTATCGGTAAACTCTTTTACGGTCGAATTGTCTTTGTCAATCAGATCCCATTTGTTCACCGCGATTATCGAAGCCTTTCCCGCTTCATGCGCAAGACCCGCTATTTTCTCATCCTGTTCGGTTATTCCCTGAACGGCGTCAATCATGATGATGCAGACATCGGCGCGGTCGATCGCCATTTTGGCTCTGAGTACCGAGTATTTCTCGATTTTGTCTTCGATTTTAGCCTGACGCCTGATTCCCGCCGTGTCAATAAATGTAAATTTTCCGTATTCGTTTTCGAGATGCGTGTCGATCGCGTCGCGCGTTGTTCCCGCAATATCCGAAACTATAAGACGGTTTTCGCCGAGAATGCTGTTGATTATCGAAGATTTTCCCGCGTTCGGCTTGCCGATTACGGCAACCTTGATTGTGTCGCCGTCATCGTCTGACTCTTCCTCATCGGGAAAATAGCTGTAAACCGCATCGAGAAGATCTCCCGTTCCGCTGCCGTGAACCGATGAAATCGCAATCGGATCGTTTTGAAAACCGAGTTCGTAAAATTCGTAATATTCGGCGGGCGGCAGACCGACCGAGTCACATTTGTTGACTGCGACAACCACGGGTTTGCCCGAGCGCAGAAGCATTCTCGCAATGTCGCGGTCGTCTGCCGTAAGGCCCGCACGGACATCGCAGAGGAAAATGATAACATCGGCACTTTCTATCGCAATCTGTGCCTGCATTCGCATATATTTCAGAATAACGTCGTCGCCGGCAGGCTCAATACCGCCGGTGTCGATAAGCATGCATTGCCTGCCGCGCCACTCTATTTCATAGTAAATGCGGTCGCGCGTAACACCGGGAGTGTCCTCGACAATCGAAACGCGCTCACCCGCAAGCTTGTTGAATAATGTGGACTTTCCGACATTCGGCCGTCCGACAATAGCAACAATCGGCTTACTCATTTTTGATATTCCTTTCATTGGAATTATGTATTGCGGCTTTTTGCCTCATCGATTATCTTGTCGACAAAGTCGAAACCGTCAGAATCTATTTCGATAATTTTTATGTTCAGCGCATTTTCGATATCTTCTTTTGATGTGTCGTCAAGGAAGAGATTTCCTTCGTCGCGCAGCATGGTTGATGAAACGAAAAGCTTTTCACCGAGCTTTTTGCC
>CAZHPU010000202.1:0-3211 GCA_964534435.1 uncultured Lachnospiraceae bacterium
CCTGTGCGAGCACGTGGTCGAGACCGCCGAATCCGATATCGTATGCCCAGCCGTCGCCGCCGAAGATCCATATCGACTTCTTCGCAAGATAATCCTTCTCTTCGAGAATCTTCTTTGCGAGTTCGCCGCATGTCGGGCAGTCAACAACATTTTCGAGTGCCTTTACGAGTTTATCGGTAGCGGGGCCGTTTGCCTTGCCGTCATCTTTGGTTGCGAGATAGCCTTCGATTGCGGCCTTGACATCCTCGGATGTTGTTGCTGCCGCAAGTTCGTTTACATAACCGATGAGCTTTTCGCGGATTGCTTTCTGGCCGACATACATACCGTAGCCGTGCTCTGCATTATCCTCGAAGAGCGAGTTTGCCCAAGCCGGTCCCTTGCCGCTGTCTTTGTTGACGGTGTAGGGAGTAGCGGGTGCCGAGCCGCCCCAAATGGAGGAGCATCCGGTTGCGTTCGAAATATACATTCTCTCGCCGAAGAGCTGAGTGATAAGGCGGGCGTAAGATGTTTCGGCACATCCTGCGCAGGAGCCCGAGAACTCAAGCAGCGGCTGATTGAACTGCGAGCCTTTGACTGTTGCGTCTGCGAAAGGAGTTTCCTTCTTGGAAACGTTTGCAACCGCGTAATCGAATACAGGCTGCTGATCGAGCTGTGTTTCCTGAGGAACCATCTCAAGTGCGCCGACCTTACATACCTTTACGCAGAGTGCGCAGCCCATACAATCGAGAGGAGATACGGCGATGGTGAACTTGTAGTTCTCGCATCCCTTGCCGATCATCTTCGCGGTGAACTTGGTCTGTGCGGGTGCTGCCTTTGCCTCATCCTCGGTCATTGCGAACGGACGGATGGTTGCATGAGGACATACGAACGAGCACATATTGCACTGGATACATTTTTCGGAATGCCATACCGGAACGGTAACCGCAACACCGCGCTTTTCGTAAGCTGCGGCGCCCTGCGGGAATGTGCCGTCTGCCATATCCTTGAATGTGGATACGGGCAGGCTGTCGCCGTTCATCTTTCCGACGGGGTTCAGGATTTCCTTGACGAACTTAACGAGTTCGGGACGTTTGCCTTCTACGTGTTCTGCGGCGGGAGTTGTGTCGAGAGTCTTCCATGACTCGGGAACGTCAACCTTTACGATTGCGTCAACGCCTGCGTCGATTGCCTTATAGTTGAGCTCGACCACAGCCTCGCCCTTCTTAAGGTAGGACTTCTTAGCCATGTACTTCATATACTCGATAGCCTTGTCAATGGGCATGATGTTCGCGAGTTTGAAGAATGCCGACTGAAGAATGGTGTTGGTGCGCTTGCCCATACCGATTTCAAGCGCCTTGTCGATTGCGTCGATGATATAGAAATTGATGTTGTTGTTTGCGATGTATGCCTTCGCTTCGTTGGGCAGGTGTCTGTCAAGTTCTTCGGGTGTCCACTGGCAGTTCAGAAGGAATGTGCCGCCCGGTTTAACGTCGTTGACAATCTTGTAGCCCTTAATCATGTAGGAAGGTGTATGGCAGGCAACGAAATCGGCCTTGTTGATGTAGTAAGGCGATTTGATGGGCTTGTCGCCGAATCTCAGGTGAGAAATGGTGACGCCGCCTGTCTTCTTCGAGTCATACTGGAAGTATGCCTGAATGAACTTGTCGGTGTGGTCGCCGATAATCTTGATCGAGTTCTTGTTCGCGCCGACTGTTCCGTCGCCGCCGAGTCCCCAGAACTTGCAGGAAATCGTTCCCTTTGCCGATGTATCGGGAACAGCCTTTTCGGGAAGCGAAAGACCGGTAAGGTCGTCCACGATTCCGATTGTGAAGCCGTTCTTCGGCTGATCTGCGTCGAGATTCTCGTATACCGCGAAAATCGATGCGGGAGTTGTATCCTTGGAGCCGAGACCGTATCTGCCGCCGACAATCTTTATTCCGGATACGCCGCACTGCGAGAGAGCGGTGACAACATCGAGATAAAGAGGCTCACCGAGAGCGCCGGGCTCTTTGGTGCGGTCGAGAACCGCGATCTTCTTAACCGTCGAAGGAATAACTTCGGCGAGTTTCTTTGCGACGAAAGGACGGTACAGACGGACTTTTACAAGGCCGACCTTCTCGCCTGCCGCGAGTTTGTAGTCGATGACTTCCTCGATAACATCGCAGACCGAACCCATGGCGATGATGACCTTTTCGGCATCGGGTGCGCCGTAGTAGTTGAACAGATCGTAGTTTGTTCCGAGCTTTTCGTTAACCTTGCCCATGTACTCTTCGACGATTGCGGGAAGAGCGTCATAGTAGGGGTTGCAGGCCTCTCTGTGCTGGAAGAAGATGTCTCCGTTTTCGGCAGAGCCGCGGAGAACGGGATGCTCGGGGTTAATCGCGCGTGCGCGGAAAGCCTTAACGGCGTCCATGTCGACCATTTCGGCGAGATCCTTGTAGTCCCATACTTCAATCTTCTGGATTTCGTGAGATGTACGGAAGCCGTCGAAGAAGTTGATGAACGGAACGCGTCCCTTGATTGTCGACAGATGTGCGACAGCGCCGAGGTCCATGATTTCCTGCTGGTTGGATTCGGCAAGCATTGCGAATCCTGTCTGACGGCAGGCGTAAACGTCCGAGTGGTCGCCGAAAATATTCAGCGCGTGCGATGCAACGCAGCGGGCGGATACATGGAATACGCAGGGAAGAAGCTCACCGGCAATCTTGTACATATTCGGAATCATAAGGAGAAGACCCTGAGAAGCGGTGTAGGTGGTGGTAAGAGCACCTGCGGCGAGTGAGCCGTGAACCGCACCTGCGGCACCTGCTTCCGACTGCATTTCGATGATTTTTACGCGCTCGCCGAAAATGTTGCGTGCGGGTTCACCGAATACGTTCTTGTCGGTCGCCGACCATGTGTCGGTAACTTCGGCCATAGGAGATGAAGGGGTAATGGGGTAAATTGCCGCTACTTCGGTAAACGCATAGGATACGTGAGCCGCGGCGGTATTACCGTCCATAGAAAGCTTTTTTCTTTCCATTTTTAATTCCTCCGGTATATGATTTTTGATTTTTTCTCAAACATATGAATTTTAGCACAAAAACGCGGTAATGTAAATAGTTTTTTGAAATATTTTGTGGTTTTTTTGTAAATTAAAAGACAGGCGGCGGCTGTCTGCCGTCGTCTGTCTTTTGCCTTTTATGGCTTTAGCCGGTTGAGGACGGGACGTCCGAAACAGACAACCACCCGC
>CAZHPU010000203.1:0-3192 GCA_964534435.1 uncultured Lachnospiraceae bacterium
ATGATCGACATCGCACCGACTCTCTGCGAGGCGGCGGGCATCGCCGCTCCCCCGTCATTTCAGGGTAAATCATTCTATAAGCTGATTACCGATGCCGATGCGCCCGATTATCACCGCGGCAGCGTCTATTCGGAATATTACAACTCGAATATAAATCACAGAAATCCGCTCGCCTTTGTCACGATGGTGTCGAACGGACACCGAAAACTCGTAAAGGCGCACGCCGCCGACGGAGAGGCTCCGCTCGGAGGAGAGCTTTACGATCTCGATGCCGATCCGCACGAGCATGTAAATCTCTATAACAAACCCGAATATACCGAAATGAAAGCCGAAATGCTCGAACTTCTCGCCGATAAAACGGCGCAGACACTCGATCCGCTGCCCGAACGCCGCTCGTTCTGGTAAAACGGCTCATACGGGTAAAAAGGGCGAAAACGCGTAAATTTATCGAAAGGGAAAGGTCGGAAAATGGAAAATACGGCAGGATCGAAAAAACCGAATATCATAATCGTGATGACCGATCAGCAGAGAGCCGATCTGCGAAAAGGATGCGGATATCCTCTCGACACCATGCCGAATCTCGACCGATTCGCCGCCGAGGGAGTCGAGTTCACAAGGGCGTATACCCCGAATCCCACCTGTATGCCCGCCCGCGTGAGTCTGTTTACGGGGCGGTATCCGTCCTGCCACCGCGTCCGCACAAACCATAACGCCGCCGACGCATATTACACGCGCGATCTGCTCGACGTTCTGAAAGAAAACGGCTACCGCACCGCGCTGTGCGGAAAAAATCACTCGCACCGCCGTCCCGCCGACTTCGATTTTCACGAGGTCAACGGTCATCTCGGATACGAGGGAGAGATAAACCGCAGCGAAAACGAAAAAGAATTCGCCGATTTTCTGAAATCGACAAATCATATGGAAACCGATTATCCGTCGCCCTGCGGAGTCGAGGTTCAGCATCCCTACCGCAATGTTGAAAGCGCGCTGAAATTTATCGACGGCTGCGAAAAAGATCAGCCGTTCTTCGCGTGGGTATCGTTTGCCGAGCCGCACAATCCCTATCAGGTTCCCGAGCCTTATTTCGATATGTTTCCGCCCGAATCGCTGCCGCATCTTGACACATCGGCGGAAAATCTCGCCGCAAAGGGCGATGAATATCGGTGGCTGCGCGGAGTGTGGGAAAAGGTGCTCGGAGAGGACATCGAAAAGCGCATTTTGAGGGCGCGGTCGAACTATCTCGGAATGCTGAGACTTATAGACGATCAATTCGCACGGCTTCTCGACGGGCTTGAGTGCAGAGGACTTTCCGAAAACACGCTTGTGATATTTATGTCGGATCACGGCGATTTCGCGGGAGAGTACGGACTTATACGCAAGGGAGTCGGACTGTCCGAGCCGCTGATACACATTCCGCTCGCGATGCGCGGGGCGGGTGTATCGGTACACGGCAAAATCGATAACGCTTTTGCGAACACGGTCGATATTTTCCCGACGATATGCGATCTGCTCGGCGTCGAAATTCCGTTCGGAGTGCAGGGAAAAAGCCTTCTGCCGCTTATGCTCGGAGAAAGTTATCCCGAACACGAATACGACACGGGATACAGCGAAAGCGGATTCGGCGGACTTTTCTGGAACGGGCGCGACAGGCTGACTCTGTCCGAAGAAAACGCCTGCGACGAAAAAATGACCCGTTTTGACTGTCTCAACACTTGGACGCAGTGCGGCACGCTGCGTGCGGCAATCTGCGGCGACCTGAAAATACAGGCCGATATGTCGGGCAGAATTTTCTTATACAATCTCAGAGACGATCCGCACGAGATAAACAATCTCGCCGACAATCCCGCATACGAAAAAGAAAAATGCTTTATGCTCGGAAAGCTGGTCACCGCCGTTCTGCGCGCGGCCGACAGCCTGCCATCTCCCCGTCACAGATACCGTGTAAAACGGCATCCGCGGGGATTTTGGGAGGACGGCGGATATGTCTCGGACGATCCCGGCGTACACGGATTCCCCGAGATCAAACCGAAATCCGAATAAATCGGTTTTATAAAATTTTTTACATAAAAAAGGAGAGCAAAAACAAAATGGCCGACAGACCGAATCTGCTCTATGTCTTTGCCGATCAGCTCCGCCGCGAATCCTGCGGATACACCGGCTACAAAAACGCAATCACCCCGAACATCGATGCGCTGCATGACAACAGCGTCGATTTCACTCAGGCTGTGTCCGGACATCCGGTATGCGCGCCCTACCGCGCAACTCTGTTCACGGGTAAATACACCTCATCGACCGGTGTTGTAATCAATGAGATACGCTTCAACCCGAATCAGCGCTGCATAGGTCACATACTGACCGAGGGCGGTTATGAAACGGCATATATCGGCAAATGGCATCTTTACGCCGACGAGCTCGGCAATCACTACGATCCGAAAAACTCGTTCGTGCCGAAAGGGCCCGACCGTCTCGGATTCGACGATTATTTCGCCGCCTACGGCTTCCATCACGAATATTACGCGCCTCACGCCTATTATCACGAGGACGGCCCCGAAAAAATCCTCGCCGACAAATACGAGCCGTACGCGCAGGTCGATCTCGCACTGCGCCATCTTAAACGGCTGAGCGAAAATCCCGAAAAGCCGTTCGCGATGTTTTTGTCAATCGGCGTTCCGCACGATCCGTGGACACCGAACAATGTCCCGAAAGAGATGCTCGACAAATTCGATCCGAAAAACTACGACTATCCTCCGAACTATCTGCCGACCGACGATCCGCACGGCGACAACTGGGCGCATCTGTCCGAAGAGGAGAGAAAGAAACTCCCCGAATGGATGCGTGTATATGACGCTATGGTCGGCTGTCTCGACGAGGCTGTCGGCGATCTGCTGAAAGGGGTGCGCGAGCTCGGACTCGACAAAAACACGATAATCGTCTTTACCTCCGATCACGGCGAATGTTTCGGAGCGCACGGCAGACGCGCCAAAAATATTTTCTACGAAGAGGCACTGAGAGTTCCGTTTATGCTGAGAATGCCGGACGGCAAACAGGCGGTAAAAGAAACAGACGCCTGCCTGAATACGGTAGATTTGCTGCCGACTCTTCTCGATCTTATGCATCTGCCGATTCCCGACGATGTTCAGGGACAGAGCCTTGCGGACATTGTCACGGTTGCGCAGGAGCGAAGTGATGACA
>CAZHPU010000204.1:0-3158 GCA_964534435.1 uncultured Lachnospiraceae bacterium
TTCGGGCAGAGCAGCGAGCCGCCGTCATACCGTTTTTTTCTTATTTTCGATACAGCCGCCGCCGCAAGTGCGCATAAAAGATAGATAAAATAAAGCGCGGCGAGATAGGGACAGCATAGCACCGCCGCCGAAAAGAGAACGCCCGTGAGCATATCGCGCAGAAATCCGAGAACTTTTCTTTTGCGGGAGACCGACTCATCCTGCGACTTTCGGGTTACAAAAGCGGCGGTCGAAAGCGCGAAAAAGTCAACGCCCATCGAATTATAGGAGAGTGCCGATATATTGAACGGAGCATAAAGCATAAAGAAAAGCGAACCGAGGAGCGCGCCGAATTTCGATACCCTGCGCAGCATAAGATAGAGACAGATTGCGGTAACCGATTGAAAGGCGATATAAATATACCTGAAATGCAGTATCACGCCCTCGAATGTCGGATTTATCAGCATATAAATCTTCATAATCGGATAGATAAGCAGTCCCGAAAGCTGCGAAACATGCCATTCGTCGGTTATGAGCGAATCACCCTGCGCAAGCCTTTTCGGAATTGTCAGATAGAATGACTCGTCGCGGTTTCCGTATCCGTATTCCGCTTTCCAAATGAGAAAAGCGACCGTCGCGATGAAAAGCAGGCAGAAGAGTATATCGGGTATTCTGTCCGAGAGCGAGCCGGTCGGTCTTTTTCGGCTGTCGGTTATATTTTCGGTTTGCGGATTATCCTGCCGAAATTCGGCGGTTTCGATTTTATTGTCCATAATCGGCAAAAGCCGCCTTTCCCCGCACCCACGCGGCAGATTTCAAGTTTTTCCATACCGATACTATCACAAAATCGGGATTATGTCAATATGATAACGGCATTTACGAAAAAGCCCATTGCGGAAAATATCCGCAATGGGCTTTTTCTTATTGATTTTCGGTTTTTTCGGCTTCGGTTTCGGTTTCATCGACGGTTACGATAACTCCGTTTTTGAAATATCCGGTATAGTCGGCGCGACTTCCGTCGGCCCAGTGATATGTTCCGTAGCCCGTAATCGTGTTCATATAGAAGTCGCCCTCATAGACATCGCCGTTGGTAAAGGTGTATTTTCCCTTGCCGCTGCGCATATCGTTTTTGAACTCTCCCTCGTAAACCGCGCCGCTCGCGAATGTGAGCTTGCCGTTTCCGTTTTTGACATCGTTTTTATATTCGCCCTCGTAGACGGTGCCGTCTCCGTAGCAGTATTTGCCGCTGCCGTCTTTGAGATTGTTTTTGAACTCTCCGACATAGCTGTCGGTTTTGCCGTCCTCTTCGGCCCACGTATAGCTGCCGCTTCCGTTTTTGACGCCCGAACTGAACTCGCCCGTGTAAACATCGCCGTTTGCGTAGCTGTAAACGCCTTTGCCGCTCATAAGTCCGTACTCAAATCCGCCCTCATAGACATCGCCGCCCGAAAATTTCATTATTCCCGAGCCGTCGCGCAGGAGAGTGTTTATCTCTCCCAGATAGCAGCCGCCGTCCTCGTAATCGAGCCTGACAATGCGCCCGCCGACCGATGAGCCGTCGCTGAATTCGAGGGTATCGCCCTCATAGGTGAGCGTCGCCTTACTGCCGTCGGAATAATAAACCTTGCCGCTTGTCGGTTTCCCGTCGGAATCTACCTTTCCGATAAATCTTATTGTTCCGTGCTCGGAGGTTTTATATGTCAAAAGTCTTGTTCCGCTGAAATAAAGCACGGCGAAAACCGCGCCGACAACAACCGCAGTTGTGAGAATGACAAGCAGGACAAATGTCTTAAACGACATCGATTTGCGTCTTGCCGACATGGATATACCTCCTTTTAGTGAAGCCGTCAAAAGTCAAAGATAAAATCAGCCCGAAATCGATCCGAAAAGCTCGCCGATATACGGGATAAATATAAGAAGCGCGTATGCCGCGACAAAGAAAACGACAACCGCGATTACAAGGGTTATAAAGTCGGTTCCCTTCGCGCTGTATCTCATATCGGCTTTTATGCGGTTCTCTTCATCGATATAGTAATGAGCGGTATTGATATCCGTCTTTTTGGTACGCGCCGAAAAGCGGTTCCCGTTTTCGTCGGAAGTGTAGTTGTCGTCGACCTCCCAGACCATTTTGCGGAGCACCGAGCCGTCACGGAGCGCATGACGAACAAACCGGTTTTTTGCGTATCCGAGTTCGGCAACCGTTTTCGCGCTTTCCTTGTCGCAGGCGCCCGCGGCAATGAGATCGCGCACGAATGACCCGATAATGCGCTTGTTATAATAAATCGAGCATGCGCCGATAACTATGCCTATGAAAATCGACCACACCACGAGTTCGGATGTGGTAAGCGAGCTTAAATAATCCAACATATAAAGACCCGATTCAACTTAAAATTTACATTTTGATTATATCAGAAAAAAAAGCTCATTTTATAAAATAATTGTGAAAAAAGAATAAACTTTAAGGCTGTCCGACCGCGTGATGCGGTCGGACAGCCGCCGTTTTGTTTTCTTTTGTCAGTCTGCGGTAAACTCAACCGTGTAAAGCTCACAGAGATTGCCGCTCGATGAACTGCGGAAGACGAAGAAGAGTCCCCACTGTCCGTCAAGACCGTCAACCGCCGACATCGGAAGAGTGATTTCGGTCGCTTTCTGCGCGTCGGACGAGCTTATATCAAAGCTTGCCGCCTTTATGCATCCGTCTCCGAGCGATTCGACGGCGCCGCTGCCGTTGTATTTTATCTCGCTGTTCGCCGCCGACTCGGGACGCAGATATACGTCGACGGTAACATTCTTTCCGAGCGGTTTCAGCGATATTTTCAGCTCGGTATTCTTCCCGTTTTCGGCGTTTTTATCGAAATTAAAATATTTGATTCCGATAATCGAATTGTTCGATGCGACCGTGAGCGGCTCGTACTCGGCTGTTTTTTCGTATACGGGAGTGATGTACGATCCGCCCGTCATAAAGCATGCCATGCTCGCGGGATATTTCGCATAGGGATCGAGTCCGTCGGTATAAAATCCGTTTGACGTAACCTCCGCCATGCTTATGCGCACCTCGCCGCCGTCGGCAACCGATTTTTCGTCCCATTCGAGAGTGATTTTATCGACCATGCTCTGACGGCTGAACATATTGTTCGATCTGTGATAGAAGATGTACCACTGTCCGTTTATCTCGCAGA
>CAZHPU010000205.1:0-3143 GCA_964534435.1 uncultured Lachnospiraceae bacterium
GCGGCACAGGTCTGGGACTTTCCATAGCAAAGAGCCTTGCGGAGAAGATGGGCGGAACGATTTCATGCGAGAGCAAAAAGGATGTCGGCACAACCTTTACCGTTCGGATTCCGTTTGACGTGGATTTGTCCGAGCATACCGAGACGGCACAGGATAAAGATGAAGATTTTTCAATCGCGGGCGAGACCTTAATACTTGCCGAGGACAACGACTTAAATCTCGAAATCGCGCAGTTTATGCTCAGCCAAACCGGCGCAAATGTCATTGTTGCGCAAAACGGCAAGGAGGCTGTCGACGCATTTGCCGTATCCGAACCGGGCAAAATCTCCGCGATTCTTATGGATATTATGATGCCCGTGATTGACGGCTATGAGGCGACACGCCGCATTCGCGCCATGAACAGAGCGGACGCCAAGAGTGTTCCCATCATCGCCATGACCGCCAACGCTTTTGTCGAGGACAAAATCGCCGCGAAGAAGGCGGGTATGAACGCGCACATCGCAAAGCCGCTGGATTCCAAAGAGGTTGTCCGTGTCATCGCCGAGCAGGTGAGAGCGGGAAAACAGCCGAAAACGACATAAAAACGAAAAAGCCGTGAGCGGAAATTCGCTCACGGCTTTTGCATTTGTTTTTCAGGCGTCCTTTTCAATCGAATAGGGAAGTTCGGCGTCCGAATATGTCTCGGATACGCATTCGTCTGTCATATCGAATGTGAGTCTGCCGCCCGCTTTGATTTCGTCATGCTTTATGAAGGTGCGGTGCAGCGGGCTGCCGTTATACGACATCGCCCGAACGTATATGCGCTCGTCGCTGTTCTTTTCGGCATCGATTACGAAATCGGTCCCCGCGTCCGTGTGAATCACGGCGTGTCTTACCGCAGGTGAGCCGACTACATATTCGCCGACACCCGGGCAGACGGGGTAAAATCCGAGCGCGCCGAAAACATAGAAGCCCGCCATCGAGCCGTTGTCCTCATCACCGGGATAGCCGTTGATTGTCGAATTAAACAGTTCTTTCAGCGCGCGGCGCACCCAAAAAGCGGTTTTTTCGGGCCTGCCCATACATGAGTAAATGTATGGAATATGGAATGACGGCTGATTTGAAAGAGCGCACTGACCGAAATCGACCGCCGCCATTTCCAGCATTTCGTGAATCTCTCCGCCGTATCCGTATGTGTCGTAATATGGTTTTTCGGAGAAGAGATCGTCCATTTTTTCGACAAGCTTTTCTCTGCCGCCCATGATTTTCGAAAGTCCGAGAAAATCCTGATATACGGCAAACGAGTTCTGCCATGCCGATCCCTCGGTATAGTCGCCGCCCCACTGGATGTTGTTCCAGTCGGAACGCATTTCGCCCTTTTCGTTTTTCGCGCGCATGAATCCGACATCGTTGTCCCAGATGTTTTTGTAGTTTTCGGCGGTTTTCATCAGAAATTCGTAATTTTCGTCGTCTCCGAGAGCCTTTGCCATCTGCGCCACGCAGAAATTGCCGTAGGCGTAGTCGAGCGTTTTGTTGACGCTTTCGTGATAGTTCGAGCTTACATATCCGAGAGAGTTGAACGAATCTATTCCGTCTCTGCCGTATTCGGCTGTCGGCGAGGGGTAGAGAACATGTTTCATAGTGCTCTTATACATTCTGCCGATAAGACCGCGCTCTTTTACGACGCCTTTTGCCACGGCATCGCCGAAGACGGCGTCAATCGCCGTTCCGGGCATACAGTTGACCGCTCCCGGCGACATCCAGCGCGGCAGCCAGCCCGCCTCGTCGAAGAAATTGCAGAATGCGGCGCACATATCGGAATATTCGTCCGACATGATAATCGAATAGAGCGGATAAACCGTCTTGTAGGTGTCCCAGAATCCGTTGTCGGTATACATCGGGCCTTCGCATACGCTTCCGAGCGCGGGACTGTAATGAATCTGTCTGCCCTCGCGGTCGAATTCGTGGAAAATGCGCGGAAAGAGCATCATGCGGTAAAGACAGGAATAAAAGGTGCGCATTACCTCTTCATCGGCATCGATTTCGATTTTCGAGAGACGTCTTTCCCAGTCGGCTTTTGCGTCGGCGAGAATCGTGTCGAAATCCTTTCCGACAAGCTCGTTTTCGAGATTTATCTCGGCCTGCCCGTCACTTACAAAAGATGTCGCGAGACGGGCGTTCACGGCATTCGGTCTGCCCGCGAACGCGAGATTAAGACAGATATGTTTGCCGATGTTTTCGGCGGTGCTGTCGAGAGCCTCTCCGTTCGGAGCCTTGACAACAGTTTTCGACATATCGAAATCGGTGTCGAATTCGATGACATAATACATCGCGAACTGCGGCTTGCACGGCCATGTGTGACTGCGTGTATAGCCGACGATTCTGCGCTTTTCGGGCAGAATATGAATTTTGCACTCGGCATCGCGGTTTGTCAGCACAAAACGGCGTGTGGCGTCAATGTCGTCCCAGCTTAATGAAAAAGCGGCGCCGCGTACCGTCGGCACAAGCCGAATTGACGCGCGGTGAACCATAAGCCGCAGGTCGATTTCATATGGTGTGCAGACCGTGCGGCGCAGAGTATAGCCGCTGCGCTGTCTGCCGTCAATCTCGGCGCCGTTTCGGTCGCCCGATGACGGGGCAATCGTGAATGTCGCGTAGTCCGAAATCCAGGGGCTCGGCGCGTGGGTAAGCCGTATTCCGGTTGTGAAGCTGTCGTTCGGATTGAAAAAGAGGGTGTGCGAATGTCCGCGCGTTTCGACGGCAAAAGCGTTCATGCCGAACGGTCGGGCGCAGAGCGGCAGGACATTGCCGTGTGAAAATTCGGGGGTTGAGTTTGTCCCCTGAAATACGTTTACATAGGGCAGATATTCTTTCATGAGAGCCTCCGATGCGTCTGTTCCCCGAAAATCATTCAAAATGAAATTTTCGGGGAGCAGACGATTTTTGAAAATATCTATTGACAAAAATTAAAAAAAGATGTATAACACCGTGTATGAGACAAAGGCGTCCGTCTGCATATACCGAATATGCGTATGGATGTCTTTCTCTTTTTTTAGGGTAAAACAGTCGATTCGGCAAATCGAGTGTGCCGAAAGACAACCTAATAAAGAAAGGATGCTGTATTTATGAAAATTGCGATTATAGGTGCGGGAGCAATGGGCTCG
>CAZHPU010000206.1:0-3117 GCA_964534435.1 uncultured Lachnospiraceae bacterium
TGTTGCTCGACCAGTTTCTGAACTACGTAGTCATCATAGATTTTATCCAGCAAAAACGCATCGACTGCTGGGAGTTGCTGGGAGTTGCTGGGAGTTGCTGGGAGATTCTTAGTGTCAAAAAACATTATGCCGCGCCCTGAACCACTTTCCTGCGAGGGCTTGCATATGACTTCCTGATTTTCCAAAATCAGTGCTTTTGCCGCTTCAAGGGACAGTTGGTGGTAATCGCTGTCAAAAATCAAACCATTGATCTTTCTGACCACTACCTCCGGCTGCAGGATACCTGCAAAAATTTTGCTATAGTAATTTTTATCATTGAAGCCGTATCCGAGTTTTCTGCTGTTGAAATGCTGATCGATTTTCGTATAATACAAATCGTTCGGAATATACATTGGATCAAACTGACCATTCCTTGCCGCATAATACTGTGCCCATTTCGGCGAGACATGACAGTACGGCTTCCAAAACTCCTTGATCTGCCGTTTCTGCTCTTGGGTGAGTTTAAAAGACCTATCAAGATTTTTTCGCAAATTCCTTCTTTCCTGATACTTTGAAATCAAATTTGCGGCAAATGTTTCCGGCTTTTCGAAGATATCCATATAGATGGACTTCATTTTTTTACTAACAGCCATTCCACATTACTCCTTATCTGAACCGATTGGGGCATGTTCTTTAGCTCCTTGCTCCACCGACTCTGCATTCGTATAAACATTTTCCCTTTTCAAAACCGTTGTGATTGTCTTGAATATAATCTTTATGTCAAGCCAAAGAGAGACATTGTGTGCGTACCAAGCATCATATAGTCTCTTTTCTCTTAAACCCAAGTTGTTGCGGTAATATGCCTGCGTATATCCGCTAATACCGGGACGAACAAGCAGTTTATCTTTCTCATCTTCAGCGTATGTATCTTTTGATTCCACATCGCCTGCCCGAGGACCAATAAGGCTCATATCACCGCGAAGAACATTGATACACTGTGGTAACTCGTCAAGGCTTGTCTCACGAATGATTCGTCCTATACGTGTGACTCTGTTGTCTGTTTTGGAATTATAGGTGCTTCCGTCATCGTTCCGTAAATCCGGCGCATTGACCTTCATAGAACGAAACTTCAGCATATCAAATTCACGAAAGTTTTTTCCTATTCTGCGAGAGCGGTAAAAAACAGGTCCCCGGTCTTCAATCTTAATTGCCGCTGCTACCGGCAGTGAAACAAGCAGAACAAGCGGAGAAATGACTACACAGATAAGGATATCGATTATCCGCTTTACAAGGCCTTGGTATATACTTCCATATCTCTTCTTGCCTTTTGCGGATATATATAATTGTTCTGCTTTGCTCAATGTATCTTGCTTTTCCATAATGTCAATTCTCCGAAAATATGGTATCCCGTATTGTCTTCAGCACAGCATCGGCTTTTAGAACAGCTTCATCGACCTTGTCTGATTTGGCAATCACATAACCGCATCCATCAAGATTGGTATGATACTCATTCACCTTTTGCCCAACCGCTAGATGATGATAGATCTCGACGTCATATTCTTTTTCCAATTTTTCAAAATCCGGAAGCCGTTTTACTACGCCATCATCAAATACAAGCAGGCGTGTTGCCACAGCACCATGTTCATGAGGCATCAAATCAACCCTATCACCAACGGCATTCCGAATCATGTACGCCATATAATCAACACCGGTGCCATATGGAATAACGCACGGACCAATCATATTACCGCCCATACGTGCACCTATGTCAACAATATACACTCTGCCATCTTTTGTAATGAGCATATCCATATTGACAGAGCCGGTATTTACTCCAAGAGCTTTTATCGCTGCCTTAACGCAGCCAATAGCCTTTGTTTCAATTTCTTTCGGCAGGTCATTGGGAAGGGCATGACCAAGCTCGGCATAATACGGCGGTGCTGTCATCCATTTCCGCATGATACCGAAAACATGCGGTTCTCCGTCGATTACAAGTGTTTCTGCCCCGTATTCCTTGCCGGCGATAAAGGTCTCAATTTCTGCTCTATGTGTAATAGACCCATCCATTGCGTATTCACAAGCTTTTTTTAAATCCAAAGCGTCATCGACCCTGCTCGTCCCTCGGCTTCCGGAGCCGTCGCACGGCTTTACCATTACCGGGTAATTGAGGTGACTTGCCAGTTCTTCAATATCAGTGTTGTTATTAACCTCATATGCCTGATCCGTATCATCGACATGATGTTCAAACAGACATTTACGAACTCGGTACTTGTTTTTTATCAATTGTGCCACTTCATACTTGAGACCATTAAGTCCTAATTCCTGCGCAATATATGAGGCAGTTAAAACACCGTAATCGGTGGCTGCTGTCAAAACGCCATCGACATTTTCTTTTTGAGCATAAGCAAGACACGCCTTTTCATCTACGATATTAATAACCTCGTGCTTGTCTGCAAATCCAAATCCGATCGCATTAGGGTCTGCATCTACTGCCAATGTTTCGTACCCCATGCTTCTTGCTTTTTTTATTGCAAAGCTCTGCAAAAAGCCGGCACCGATTATCAGTATTTTTTTCATACACCCTCAAATTTCTTTCCGCATTTTTAATTCCTTGTATTTTAATGTTTCGGTTGCTCCGCAAGTTATAAATCCTCTATGCTCATAGAAACTCTTTGCATGTTCGCTTTTGTCGTAAACTTCGCAAATGACCTCCGTGCAACCTTTTTCTTTTGCCATGCTTTCAATTTCATTTACGCAATAACTTCCGATCCCCCCTCCCGCATACTTAGGCGAGGTTGCCAGTTTTTGAAACCGAAAGGATTGCCCAATTTTTCGCGTTTGAAATGTTGCCACAGGAATATCATCTCTGTAAATCAAGTAGATATCATGCTTTAAGGCACACATAGCCACGATCAGCCAGTTCTTGACATGCGAGTTGTCCCAGTGGCGCAAATCATATTTTGCCGCCATATCCTTACCGCATTCATAGAGGATGTCAGATACCTTCTTTAAGGCGGGAATGTTGAATTTGCTTATCTTACGTGCTGAATATAAATGCATCTTACCCTCTGACTTTTCTTGCAGCCGCCCTCAGACTCTCACACACATATGCGACTTCCTCATCGGTCAGCAACGTAT
>CAZHPU010000207.1:0-3100 GCA_964534435.1 uncultured Lachnospiraceae bacterium
CACCCAAAACAAACACCAGAATCGTCACAATGTTTGTAAGACTGCCCGACGTGAAGTTGTTAATCATGGTTAAAAGAAGCTGATACAGATCGGCATGATAAAAATCGTTGATTGCTTTTTGGCTTCGTGCCAGTTCCTCTTTCTCTGTGTGCATTTGCTTTATTTGAAGCAGATAACTGAGATGTTCGGAAAAATAAGAAGTCAGTTCACTGTTGGCGCGTTTTTCTCTGCGCTGGCGCAGAAACATCAGTTTTCCTTCAAGAAGGGTAAACAGAATGAGAAGAATCAGTACGAACGGAACAAGCATAACCATTGACTTATCCAGCTCGCCTATGCTGCTGCTGCTCATTACGGCTGTAACTACGCCGGTAAAAAAGCTGCAGATTGATGAAATCAGCCCGTTTACACTGCCGCAGTCGTTGCATATCCAGCTTACAATGCTCGAACGGTGCTCATCGTAATAGCTCATCGGAAGACGCAGAGAATGTTCAATCATCTTCTTCTGAAGTTCACGCGTAATCAGCGCAGAAGCAAAGAACGTGGGAATTGCACACGCGATAGTTGCGGCAACATTTAATGCAGTATAACCGATATAGCCAAGCAGTACACCAGAATTGAGATCTCCTGTCTGCATACTTGAATAATACGGGATGTAGAGCAGGGCAACTTTCGTGCTGACGATTCCGAGAATAATTTGAAGAATGTACAGATACCACGGAATAGGGAAGCGTCCGAGAAGGCTGAATGTGTTTTTCCACGTGCCTCGATTTTTTTCTTTTTTCATTCGGCTGCCTCCTTTCCCTCTGTAAATGCCCGAAGAAAGCTGTTTGTGCGGATAAGCTCATTTACGGGCCCTTGCGCAGCGACGGTACCGTTTTCCAAAATAACAGCCCGTTCGACAAGAGGAAGGATAGAAGGCGTATGCCCGATGACGATGAGCGTGCGTCCCTCGCTTATGTCTTTCAGTACATTGATGAGATTTTCGGTAGCTATCGCATCAAGCGCGGCTGCGGGTTCATCGAGAATCAGATAGGGCGCATCCGATAACAGAGCACGTGTCAGACTGAGCCTTTGACGCTGTCCGCCCGAGAGATTTCCGCCGTATTCGTCGATTTTTGTATCGAGCCCCTGCGGAAGCTTTGAAATAAATTCCCACGCGCCGCTTTTTTCGGCAGCGGCTATCAAAACTTCATCCGATGTATTTTCGTGTCCGTAAACAAGATTCTCACGGACAGTTCCCGAAAACAGCATCTCATTTTGTGAAATCATGGCAAACTGCTTGCGGTAATCGTACAGGGCATATTCTGAAATGTTTCGACCTTCGACGGTAATCTGTCCGGATTTCGGATTATAAATCCGAAGAATCAGATTAAGCAGGGTTGTTTTGCCCGAACCGCTTTCTCCGAGAAGAGCCGTTCTGCTTCCTTGCGGGAAAACCGCGTTGATATTTTTCAGTACAGGAGTGTTTTCGTCATAACCGAAATCGAGATTTTCAATTTTAATATCGCCCGACAGATGCTCGACCGCATCACCCGATTTTGATTCCTCAACGGCATACATGATTTCGGCAACACGGTCTCCGCCTCCCTGGATAACTTTCAGATTATTCCAATATATCAGTATCTCGTATACAGCACCCGAAAAAGTCGAGGAAAACATGAAGAATGAAACCCAGTTTCTTGTCGTTATATCGCCGTTTCTTAATAGTAAAGCGCCGACAATTACCATTACCGCGGCCTGTATCAATGATATTACCGATTCCGAAAGATCTTTTAACTGATCGAACCATCCGCCTTTGACGGTGTTTTTGTAGAGTCGGTCGGCAAGATTTTTTCCTTCTGCGGCTTCACGGTCTTCTTTCGCAAAAGCCTTCGCAAGAGGAATGTTTGTAATCATTTCGGCGAGACGGTGTGTAAGCCCTGCGCTGATGCCCGAGTCACGCTCCGAAAGAGAAAAATTTATTCTTCCGAAAATAAAAGCCACGAGAATCTGAATCGGAATAAACGCAATAAGTATCAGACTCAGCCGCCAATCATATTTGAAAACACGCAAAAATATGACGGCGGTTTTATAAAAGCAAAATGCAATCGGTAAAATGACAAGCATAACCGTACTGCTGATAACAATGCTGTTGTGAACTATGCGGTAGATTTCATCGCGGGGATCGCCTTCCTTGAAAAATGACATCGGAAGATGCAGAATTTTTTCGGTCAGTTTGCTACGCATATTTCGGTTCATCTGCGATGTTGTCAGATTACTGAAGAATACGGTTAAATTCGTTAAAAGCATATTCAGCAGCATTACGCCCAAAAGAGTTGATACAAGAGCAACACCGGTATCTCCGGCAAACAGCTGAGCGGTGTAATCTGTTTCATCCACACCCGTGTTGATTGAAAAAACAGAAACTGCAATATAAGCGGCAAGACTCAGCCACGGAAGATGACATTTTAAGAGAAGTTTTGCAAAACGTTTCCAGGTACCGCGCTTGCTTTTTATGTCAATGCGGTCCCTCTGCTCTGTCTGCTTCACAATTAACCCTCCTTTTTACATATATATTACAATCTCTAAGCTGAATTATAGCATATTGTATTTATAATTTCAATAAAAAACTCTGTTTGATGTATGTTTTTTTTACAAAAGTACATTGACATTCATCGGTGTCGTGTGATACAATACCTATGTAAAAAAGTAATCATTTCTGTACAGGAGGTATGGCAGCTATGTGCATTTTCTATTCAAGCAGTGGCGGTTTATCAAATGATCTGAGATGCCTCTGTGCAGATGAGGTGAGGTACAATCTTCTTATCATTTCTTAGGCGCATAAACCGCTGACTCGGACGGTTTATGCGCCTTTTATTTTCAAACACTGTATATGCATCATTTTCAATTTTTTTGATGAAGGAGGCATATAATGAGACACGGGTTTTTCTCACAGGCAGTGGCGTTAATAGTCGTAATCGGTTTATTACTTACCGGAACAGTTTTGCCGGTTGCGGCAACGTCAATCTCCGATACTGTAGATTTATCGGGTAATCCAATTCTTGATGATGATTCGATCAAAGATGATAACTTGATAATTTCCGATGAAATAATTCTCAGC
>CAZHPU010000208.1:0-3094 GCA_964534435.1 uncultured Lachnospiraceae bacterium
GGGGATAGTCGTCAAGCGGAATGATGAATTTTTCGATAAGATCTTCACGGCCTGCCTTGATATAGAAAGGATTGTATTCGGCATTGTGCTCACTGCTTTCGGTGCAGTAGTAGCCGAGCTTGTCGATATAATCGTATCTGACCATATCAGAGTGCTTTTCGCCCGCATTCTTTTCTTTCGCGCGGCGTCTGATTTCGGGATAAAGATCGTTGCCGTATTTGTCCTTTATTTCAAGAAGCCATGCCATATGGTTGATTCCCGCGATTTTTGAAATATGGCCGTCGAATTTATCCTGCATTCCGAGCCCGTTGAACAGACATTCGACACAGACCTGAACGCTGTGGCAGAGTCCGACCGTCTTTATGCCGGTGTAGCGCTGCATATAACCAGAAAGGATCGCCATCGGGTTTGTATAGTTCAAAAACCACGCGTCGGGGCAGACTTTCTCCATATCACGCGCGAAATCTTTTAGCACATGGATAGTTCGCATACCTCTCATTATGCCGCCGATGCCGAGAGTATCGCCGATTGTCTGGCGAAGATTGTATTTTTTCGGGATTTCGAAATCTATAATCGTGCAGGGATCGTAAAGTCCGACCTGAATGGTGTCGACGACAAAATCGGCGCCGCGAAGCGCGTCTTTTCTTTGCTCAACGCCGAGATATTTTTTCACTTTCGCTCTTCCTTCATTGAGCTTTTCGTTCATATTCGTAATAAGAAGGTATGACTCTTCGAGCCTTTCGCCGTTGATATCGTAAAGCGCGATTTCGACATCGTGAAAAGCATCGCAAAGCATCGTATCGCCGAGCACATTCTTTGTAAATACCGTGCTTCCGGCTCCCATAAGTGTTATTTTCATAAAATTCTCCCTTTGTTTTATTGCGGACAGTCGAAAACCGACATCCACAGGATAAATTATATTATGATATTCGGCAAAAATCTATTGCATAATGTGTCGTTAATATGTTATAATGTAACATATAAAGTTTGCTATGCTTGCAAGCCCGACCGGACTGTGATATTATAAAATCGGCAAAAGGAGACAGCACCGCTTTGTATTTTGATTTTCTGCTCAACCGCGGTTTTCGGGATCTTAACCCGATAACAATCGGCAGTGAGCACTGCCGTCCCGACAAATCATTCGGGCCCGATATGCGCGGATACACGCTCATTCACTATGTCGTAAAGGGGAAGGGTTATCTCCGTAAATTCGGCCGCACCTATCCCGTATGTCAAGGTCAGGCGTTTATCATAAATCCCGGTGAGATAGTCGTCTATTATGCCGAAAAGACCGATCCGTGGTATTATCAGTGGGTAGGTTTCGACGGACAGCTTTCGAAGAAATTCGCAGAACTTCCGCCGGTTGTCTCTTTTTCGTCAAACTGGATAGGCATGATGCTTGACTGCCCCGCCGATTCGGCAATGCGCGAATACGAGATAGCGTCTGTGCTTTTTCGTATGTATGCCGATCTGTTTGCCGATAAAAAACACGGAAATCATTATGTCAGGCGGGTGCGGGACTGCATACAGACGCAGTATATGTATAATCTTAAGGTTGAAAATATCGCCTCCGAAATGAATCTCGACCGAAGGTATCTCTCACGCATTTTCAAAGCATCAACCGGAAAATCGATTCAGGAATATCTTGTTGCGGTACGTCTGGAAGAGGCTGTCCGCAGACTATCGTACGGGTTTTCGGTAGGGGAAACGGCGGCGCTCTGCGGTTACGGCGATGTCTGCAACTTCTCGAAAATGTTCAAAAAGAGATACGGAATAAGCCCGGGACAATGGAAAAAGGTCGAAACCGCCCCCGATCTTCCCGAAAAATCAGCCCATACCGAAAAATAAAATTGGCTTTTTGTCGCCTGATTTATATTTATAAGAATAAAATCGAAAATACAATAATTAAGGAAAAGAGGATTTGATTATGAAAAATTTCAAGAAAGCCGACAGCATAAAAATCGACAGAAAAAGCACGCTCATGGTAGCGCACAGAGGACTGTCGGGCATTGAAAAAGAAAACAGTATGCCTGCCTTTATCGCGGCAGGCAATCACGGTCATTTCGGAATCGAAACCGATGTTCACCGCACACGCGACGGCAAATTTGTCGTTATACATGATGACAGCACGGGGCGTGTCTGCAAATCGAATTATTCGGTTGAAGGCAGCGACTTCGACCTTCTCCGTTCGCTGTATCTTACCGATACAGACGGAAGCGAGGGACGCTGCGACCTGCATATACCGACTCTCGCCGAATATATCGGTGTATGCAGAAAATATGCGAAAGTCAGCGTTCTTGAACTCAAAAACGATTTTTCGTCGGAAGATATTGAAAAAATCATAGATATAATAAAAGAACTCGATTATCTCGAGAATGTGATTTTCATTTCGTTTTCCTATGAAAATCTTGTAAAACTCCGCAAAATTCTTCCCGATCAGAAGGCGCAGTTCCTTACGGGCGAATTTACCGACGACCTTCCCGACAGGCTCACAAAATACGGCCTCGATCTTGATATATATTTTTCGGCACTTACGCCCGAGCGCGTAAATCTGCTCCATTCGAAAAATATCGAGGTCAACTGCTGGACGGTAGACAGAGTTGAAGACGCAGAGCGTCTTGTCGATATGGGAGTCGACTACATCACGTCAAACATACTCGAATAAATCAAAACGCAAAAATAATCCTCTTGAAATTCAAGAGGATTATTTTTATTGTCATATCAACCCCTTACGCGTCATTGAGATCGATTTTCGTTACAAGCGTCTGCTCGTTTTCCGTGCAGTTTATCGGTCTCGCAAAAAGTCTGTCAAGGCGTACATCAAATGTGTCGTCATCTTGATCTATAACGCCCGTGACCCGGTCTCTGCTCTTGAAGAAATTCAGATTCATCGTAATGGGATGCTCTTCCTGCTCAAAATAGGTGTTGAATCCCTTATCGCGGTACAGACAGTATCTGCCTTCGATTCCGAATATTCCGAATGCGGGCAAACTCAATAAAACTTTGTTTTCAAACACATCAAGAAGTATCGGAGTCTTTTTCGTCGGCGCTGTTATTTTCCCTTCCCAATGTCCGATCATGCCAATATCTCCTT
>CAZHPU010000209.1:0-3094 GCA_964534435.1 uncultured Lachnospiraceae bacterium
CAGTAAAAACGTCAACAAGCTTAAAATGCTGATGAACCATTCCGATTCCGAGCGCGTTGGCGTCGTTCGGATCTTTTATCTGTACGACTTTTCCGTCTTTAAGAATTTCTCCGCTCTCCGGCTGATATAAGCCGAAAAGAACACTCATAAGTGTTGATTTACCCGCTCCGTTTTCGCCGAGCAGAGCATGGATTTCCCCTTTTTTCAGCTGAAGATTTATATCATCGTTCGCTATTATTCCGGGGAAAACCTTTGTTATATGGCGCATCTCTATTATATAGGGCGACCCTGTGTCGGGTGACTGCGCAATTATATCTTCATTATTCATGGCGAATTCTCTCTTCATATTGATTTGCCGCATAAAATGCGGCCGAATATAGAATAAGTTTGATTTGTATTCCGATATGTCTGAATATTTGTTCAAAGGGAAGTGCCGCCGAGAAAATCGGCGGTTTTGAATTCTTAAATGATGAGGGGATGATGCGGCTGCATCATCCCCTCTTTTGCAAACAAATTATGATTCGAAATTGATGCTGACTTTCTTGAGGCCGAGGGCGTCAAGCCAATCTTTGTTGTTGGCATCGTCGGGAACATCGGATTTCGGGGTTACTGTGCCGTCCTTAATGGAAGCGAGAACCGCCTTGTAATCATCAATCGTGAACTTTGTCATCGACCATGTGTCGGTAGGAAGTCCTGTTGCATTATCGGCTGCGCCGAGATTCTGAGACTTGCCTGCGAGTTCGGTGTCCCACTTGCCGTCATAGTACTGACCGAGAACCTTCTCAACGGAGGCACTGAGTCCCTTGACTGCGGATGTGATGACACGGTCGGATTCGTTGGACTGGTCAACGTCGACGCCGATGATTTTCGCACCGGTGTACTCTTCGGCTGCTGCCTTTACAGACTGGAACATCGATCCGCCGCAAGCGAATACGACTTCCGTGCCGTTTGAGTACCAGCCGGCGATCTGTGTCTGGAGTTCGGTAGAAGCGGAGAAGGTTGAGCCGAACTTGTAGCTGTATCTCAGCTCGATTGCGCCGTCTTCAAGACCCATATCGGCAGCTGCTGCCTCTGCGCCCTGAACGAAGCCGTAACCGAAACGGTTGCATGCCGGGTTTGTTCCGCCGCCGCCTGCTGTAAAGCCGAGCTTTGTGTAGCCCTCTTTAACTGCCGCATAGCCTGCGAGATATCCGGATTCCTGTTCCTTGTAAACGATAGCTGTTACATTGGAAAGAGGATTGCCGTTGTCATCGGTAAGAGCCCATCCGTCAACGAATACGAATTTAACGTTGGGGTATTCCTGAGCCACGGTGGTCATAGCCGTTGCCTGAAGGAAACCGGGGGCAACAATTATTTCGGCACCGTTGGTAATAGCCTGACGCATAGCTGCCATACGGTCGTTATCGCTTGCATCCGAGCCGTTTGCGGGCTGATAGTACTTGTAGCTGATGTTGTTCTTTTCCGCATAAGCTTTGGCACCTTCGTATGTACCCTGGTTGAAGCCCTTGTCCATAAGCTGTCCGACATCGGTTACGACTGCGATTTTCGCTGTACCCGAATTATCGCTGCACGAAGCCAGAACCGAAACCATGCCTACGAGAAGAGCGAGTGAAAGAATTACTGATAAAACTTTTTTCATTTCTCAAATTCCCTCCGTTTTATTTTGGCGCTTTTCAAACGCCGTTTTATTTTAACACTTTTGATATTTCAAATCAATAGGTATATGATATTTTCGTCGAAGCGTAAAATTTTTCGTTAATTTTCTACAAATAACAATGCCTTTTTTTGTGAATAGGTTTAATTATTGCATATCGCTGTCGGTAAATCTGTCGGGAAGGGCGGCCAGAAGCGTCGTTACATAAGGCCGACCGTCTTTAAGAAGAATGATTTCGAAATTGTCGCGGCAGAATTCGGCCATAACCTGCCTGCATACGCCGCAGGGAGGTGCAAAACCCGCCGGCTCGCCTACTTTGCCTCCGACAATCGCAATCATGGCAAAACGCCGTTCGCCTTCGCTCACCGCCTTGAAAAATGCGGTTCGCTCGGCACATACCGTCGGTGTGAAAGTGGCATTTTCAATGTTGCATCCGGTGTAGATTCTTCCGTCCTCGCATAAAAGCGCCGCTCCCACGGCATATTTCGAGTATGGCACATAGGCCGCCTCTCTTGCCGCCGCGGCTTTTTTCAGTAGCTTTTCGTAAACCGTCATTTAAATACCTCCGAATAAAAGCTTATGCCGTCTGTCTTAAACGGAACGCCGAGCATTTCGGCGACTGTCGCGGCAATGTCGGCAAAACTTGTGCGTATGCCGAGATTAACCGGTTTGATTTTCTTTCCTATTACCAAAAGGGGAGTGTATTCACGCGTGTGATCGGTGCTGATGTCGCCGGGATCGCATCCGTGATCTGCGGTAATCATCATCACATCATCGTCGGAAAGACCTGCGACAAGTGCGGGCAGACGGCGGTCAAAGGCGGTCAGCGCCTCTGCATATCCGTCAACATTGTTGCGGTGTCCGTAGACCATGTCGAAATCGACAAGATTGATAAAACACAGCCCGTCGAACTTTTCGGACAGCAGCGACTCGGTCGCATCGGTGCTTTCGGTGTTGTTGTGAGCGGGAACGGCTTTTGTGATGCCGCGCCCCGCGAATATGTCCGAAATCTTGCCGACCGAAATGACATCCTTACCTGCCGCGCTTAGAACGTCAAGCAGAGTTGTTCCCGTCGGCTCAAGCGAAAAATCATGCCGCCTTTCGGTGCGTGTGAAATTTCCGTTTGAACCTATAAAGGGCCGCGCGATTACTCTGCCGACCGCGTCTTTGCCGACAAGAATTTTTCTCGCGATTTTGCAGTACTCGTAGAGCGTTTCGACAGGGATGATTTCCTCGTGCGCCGCAATCTGGAAAACGCTGTCGGCACTTGTGTAAACTATCGGTTTGCCTGTTCTCATGTGTTCGTCGCCGTAATCACGCAGAACTTCGGTGCCCGAATAGGGAAGATTGCAGAGAATTCCTTTCCCGATTGCTTTTTCGAATTTTTCGATGATTTCGGGCGGGAAACCGTTTTTGTATGTCGGAAGAGGCTTTTCGGAT
>CAZHPU010000210.1:0-3071 GCA_964534435.1 uncultured Lachnospiraceae bacterium
AAGCTCGCGGTCGGAAGTACTTTTGACGGCCTTGTCGACATCAACGCCGCCGATTTTCTGTCGCCCGTCAGCATGAAAGAAGCGTTTGACCGCGTTCTCGGAAAAGCGCCCGAAAATATCGGCGACTATTTCAGATGCGCCTACGCGTCGCTTGCCGTAAGCTATAAAAATGCTGTCGAAGAGCTTGAAAAGAACACGGGCAGACGGTTTAACAAACTGTATATTGTGGGCGGAGGAGCGAAAAATCTCTTTCTGAACGGGCTGACCGAATCGGCAGTCGGGAAAAAGGTAGTCGCTCTGCCGATTGAGGCAACCGCTCTCGGAAATCTTAAAATTCAAACGGAGGCTGAAATATGAATTACGAAAACGCAAAGAAAAAATACGAGGCGCTCGGAGTCGATGTCGATGCGGCGCTGAAAAAGTTGTCCGAAATTCCGGTATCTCTGCACTGCTGGCAGGGAGATGACGTCCGCGGATTCGATACCGATCCGAACAAGCCGCTTACGGGCGGCATACAGACGACCGGCAACTATCCCGGCAGAGCGAGAACGCCCGACGAGCTTATGTCGGATATCGAAGAGGTGCTGAAACTCTGCCCCGGCAAGAAAAAACTGAATCTTCACGCGAGCTATGCCGTTTTCGAAAAAGGCGAGTGGGCCGACCGCGACAAGCTCGAGCCGAAGCATTTCGAGGCATGGGTGAAATTCTGCAAAAAGAACGGTCTCGGCGCCGATTTCAACCCCACGTTTTTCTCGCATGAGAAATGCGATCCGCTGACTCTTTCGAGCCCGAACGAGGAAACGAGAAAATTCTGGGTAGAGCACGGCAAGGCATCGGTGCGCATTTCCGAATATCTCGCCGAAGAGCTTGGACAGGTCTGCACCATGAATATCTGGACGGGCGACGGATTCAAGGACATACCCGCCGACAGAATCGGACCGAGAATGAGATATAAGGAATCGATTGACGAAATCCTTTCGGAGCCGTACGATTTTAACAAGGTAAAGCCCTGCATCGAAAGCAAGGTGTTCGGAATCGGAGTCGAAAGTTATACGGTAGGCAGTGCCGAGTTCGCGCTCTGCTATGCCGCCATGAACAAAGACCGCTGCATACCGCTCATGGACAACGGACATTATCACCCGACCGAAGTCGTAAGCGACAAAATCCCGTCGCTGCTCGCCTTCTTCCCCGAAATCGCGCTGCATATCACCCGTCCCGTACGCTGGGACAGCGACCATGTCGTGCTTTTCGATGACGAAACGAGAGAAATCTGCAAGGAAATCGTACGCTGCGGCGGTGCCGACGGTCGCGTGCATATCGCACTCGACTATTTCGACGCATCGGTCAACCGTATCGCCGCATGGACTGTCGGATTCCGCAATCTGCAAAAAGCCCTGCTTTACGCGCTCCTCACCCCCGATATGAAGAAAGTGCAGGACGCTTATGATTTCACAAGCCTGCTTGTATGTCAGGATGAGCTGAAAACTCTGCCGTTCGGCGACATCTGGGCGCACTACTGCGAAATAAGCGGAGTGCCGCAGGACGGCGAATGGCTCGGCATTGTAAGAGATTACGAAAAAAATGTTCTGGAAAAGAGAGTATGACAAAATGGAAAAGCTTAATATAGAAAACGCGCCCTTTATGGTCGAGATGGTACGCACCGCGACCAACATGTACAATCACGGATGGGATGAGCGCAACGGCGGAAATATCAGCCTTATGCTCGACAAAGAAGAGGTTGAGCCCTATCTCGACGGAAGCGTCAAGAAAAAAATTCAAACCGGATTTGCCTGCCCCGAACTTGACGGAAAATATTTTCTCGTCACGGGTACCGGCAAATATTTCAAAAACGTGCAGTATGCCCCGAACGTGAATCTCGGTCTGCTCAGACTCGCAAACGGCGGCAGGGAAGCCGAAATTCTCTGGGGATATGATGACGGCGGCAAATTCACATCCGAATTTCCCGCTCATATGATGAGCCATGCCGCCCGTCTCGCCGTCAATCCGAAAAACCGCGTGGTTATGCACTGCCATCCGACAAATCTGCTCGCAATGAGCTATGTTCACACTCTCGACGAGCGTGAATTTACCCGTACGCTCTGGCAGATGTGCACCGAATGCATCGTCGTATTCCCCGACGGCGTGAATGTTCTGCCCTGGATGCTCTGCGGCACAAACGAGATAGGCGAGGCAACCGCCGAAAAAATGAAGAGCGCGCGTCTTGTCGTATGGTCGCAGCACGGAATCTACGGCGCGGGATGCAATCTCGACGAAACATTCGGACTTATCGAAACAGCCGAAAAAGCGGCAGAAATCTATATGAAAACCGCTCATCTGCCCCGTCTCAACACAATCACCGACGAGCAGATGCATCTGCTCGAAAAGCATTTCGGCGTAAAGGCAAGAGACGGGTATCTGTCATAACAGTCACAAAATACAAATGCGAAGGGATATAACATCTGCAATGAAAAGAGAAGAAATAGACGCACGTTATAAATGGGATATGACCAAGGTTTTCGCGAGCGAAGAGGAGTTTATGAATGAGGCCGACTTCGTCAGAGCGGAAATTTACAAATACGACCGCCATGCCGAAAGTATGGCAGAGTCGGCGGAAAATCTGCTTTCCGCGCTTTCCGATTATGTGAATATATCGAGAAAAATCGACAAAATGTACGATTACGCATCCCGTTCGTTCGATGTCGACACGTCCGACAATAAAAGTCAGGCACGCAGAGGCAAGGTAGAGGATATATTCTCGCTGTTCGGCGAACATTCGAGCTTTTTCGGACAGAAAATCGTCGAAATCGGCAGTGAGAAGTTC
The DNA here is from genome assembly GCA_964534435.1 of uncultured Lachnospiraceae bacterium. Classification (GTDB taxonomy): domain Bacteria; phylum Bacillota; class Clostridia; order Oscillospirales; family CAG-272; genus CAKSQF01. The sequence goes on from CAZHPU010000210.1 coordinate 2,822, forward strand.
GAGCTTTGGGCAAAAGAGCTGCCCGCGCTCGGCGATTACCGCAATATCGTCCGCGAGAAAATCCGCTACGCGCCGCATATTCTCCCCGACAAAGAGGAAAAACTGCTGTCGGTATTTTCGTCATCGAAAGGCGGATGCGCGAGCGTATTCTCGATTCTCTCCAATTCGGACATCAAATTCGGCAAGATAAAGGGCGAGGACGGCAAACCTGTCGAGCTTACCGACACAGGCTATGTTCCGCTTCTTATGT
>CAZHPU010000211.1:0-3070 GCA_964534435.1 uncultured Lachnospiraceae bacterium
ATACAAAAGAGTTAAACTGCATTTTTCTCCCTCACAATAAAGTGTACTTTTCTGCAGGCCAAATTCAGGCGTTATTAAAAATCAGATTTTCCTTGTAAAATCGCGGGTTTTGTCGGATAATGTAACAGGTTTATTGTGTGATAGGCTAAATGCAGAAAAGTACACATTTCTGTAAATTTACTACCCTTACGAAAAGGTGGCTTTTTCATAAATCTCTGCCTTATATCTAAAGCTTGACAGTGCCATCCCACATTCCACAGCCGCTGCTGTTCCGGTAATTTTCCCATTTTTCCATCGTTGATAAACATCATGAAAATTGTCTGGCAATCTGGATGGTGGTCGGCCGAACTTCACACCTCTTGCCTTTGCAGCTGCAATCCCCTCGGCCTGCCTCTGACGGATGTTAGTGCGCTCATTCTCTGCTACGAAGGACAGCACCTGCAGCACGATATCGCTTAGGAAGGTTCCCATCAGATCTTTGCCTCGGCGGGTATCGAGTAGAGGCATATCCAACACCACAATATCAATACCCTTGTCTTTTGTCAGAATCCGCCATTGCTCCAGAATCTCAGCATAATTGCGTCCCAGGCGATCTATGCTCTTGATATAGAGCAGATCATCCTTTTTCATTTTCCGAATCAGTTTTTTGTACTGAGGTCGTGCAAAATCCTTACCTGACTGCTTGTCCATATAGATGTTCCCACTTGGCACCCCTACTTTCTTAAGTGCAATCATCTGTCTGTCCTCATTCTGTTCCCTTGTAGATACCCTGGCATATCCATAAATCTTGTTACTTGCTTCTTTTAACATCTCATTCCTCCCATTTTGCAAAAGAAAAAGCCGCTGATACAATCAACGACTTTTAAGCAGCGTCTCCGCTGTAATTATTCAATTCTTCTAATACCCTGTAATACAATTTGATGTACCGCCTGTCATTGCCTATGGCATGTAATTTGTTTCTCAAGCTGCATGCTGCGGCCTTACTATCCGGTTCTGTTATAAGCATACAAGCCCTTCCCAGACGTTCATGTGTCCGTTTTCGATTAAAGCAGCCAAACATCACCAGCATTTCCTTTTCTCTTCTTGTTAATTTCAATGTAAAATCCTCCTTCTTTTAGTCTTTATCCATTCATCCTCATTCACATAAGATCAGAAAAGACAAAAAAATAGAGCAACCGAGATTTCTCGATTACTCTGTAAATCAATTCCAGTATAAGAATACCACAGTTATTTTCTAAATAAAAGTAACAGCAGGTAAGCAATTGGTAACAAAAAGTAAGCAATTGGGTAGCAAAAAGTAAGCATCCGGCTTCACTGCCCATACACTGTCCATGATAATAATATCATAGGCTATTTCTCGAAAAAAGTCTCAAAACCGTAGTCAAACCGTAGTCATTCCGTATATATTTGTAACTTTTTGTAAGTCGTTTTTCTTTCCACCATAATAATATCAACTCTTATTTGAAAAAGAAAGATACGCGTGGTTAGTCCATGGTTAGTCCATGGTTAGTCTTTTGTTAGTTTTTCGTAAACTGTACCCCTTGTCAAGGACAAATTGAATTTGTGGGGCCCCGGTTGTTGGACAGTCTGAAAATGGGGGATACCTCAAAATCAGACAAACCAACAACGCGGTACCCACATGATGGACAAGATCCATTTGTTGGTATATATGCGGCTGCTTTGACATGACGGGGGTGTTCAGTTACTGGGGGCTGCAGCGGGTTTTGGCGCTGCGGGAGCGAGTTCTGCCGGAGTCTTTTCAATAGAAGGGGGCTCTGGAACGGATGCGACATCCAGCGGATAAACGCCGGTAGTCACAAAAGTATAGAACTCATTTGGTGACAGCTTTGCCAGATGCCACTGATACCGTTCATTATTGTAGTAGTCCATGTAATCATCAATGATTGTGCTGACTTCGGAAAATGTGGTCGAGGCCTTCAGTCTGGGCTTGATGTAGTCCTTCATGTGCCCGAAGAAGCTCTCCTGCGGGGCATTATCCCAGCAGTTACCCCTTCGGGACATCGACTGTCGCAGTTTCTTGTCATACAGGATGTTGATGAACTTGTGGCTTGTGTAATGGCAGCCTTGATCAGAATGCACGATGGTTTCCGCGTGAAGTGAAATACCATGTTTGTCGATCAGCTGCTGTACAGTTTCCAGAACGAAGTCCACCTCCAGCGAATCGCTGAGCACGTAAGACAGGATTTGCTTGGTATAAGCATCCAGTATGGTGGACAGATAAGCAAACGTACCGTTATACGGGAGGTAAGTAATGTCGGTTAACAATACCAGCCTTGGGCCGTAGGCCTCGAATTGGCGCTGAAGCAGGTTATCAGCCACGTTGCTAGTCTTCAAAGCCTGAGCCATCTGGCGATAGGGATTCGCACGGCGGATAGGACAAATCAGGTGGAATTTCTCCATCAGACGTCTGATTTTCTTGATATTCATGATAACCGGCGGATTCTGATGCAACAGACGCATGTAAATGCTGCGGGCACCTTTTTTGTAACCGCGATGCTTATAAGCAGTCAGGATGACGTCAAAGTCCTCGCGATCTTGACGTTCCTGTTCCTCGCGAATGGGGGCGGCTTTGAGCCAGGCGTAGTAGCCGCTGCGAGAAACACCGGCCATTTCACACAGGTGGCTTATAGAAATGCTGTTGCCGCTGAGCTGCAGTGTCTGGTGGATGATCTCGAATGCGCAGGAAGAATCGTTCATGAGCAATGCACCTACTTTCTGGTATTCCTGATCGAGGAAATTTTTTTTAGAAATTCCATTTCCTGTTCGAGGTAATCAACCTTTGCCTGCAAGGACTTCAGCTGCTCCTGTTCGGTAGGAGGCTGTGAACTGCGTTCCGTATTGGCATCGGCGGATCGGCGTGTATGATATCCTTCATGAAACTCGCCGTACTTGGCGTATTCATTGCGAATGTGTTGCGAAATACCCCAGATTCGACGCGTACCGAGTGCATTAAGATCGAAGCCATGCTGCTCAAGGATGTTACGCGGCAGAATGCCGTTTTGGTATTCCGCATAGAAGATTTCCTTGAATTCTTTTGTCAGTGCCAGAG
>CAZHPU010000212.1:0-3063 GCA_964534435.1 uncultured Lachnospiraceae bacterium
TGCCGAACTGCTCGAACTCGCATACCGTCAGATCTGCGCCGCTCATAAGCTCGTGCTCGACAAAGAGGGCAACATTCTCTACATCTCGAAGGAATGTCATTCGAACGGCTGCGCCGCAACCGTCGACATAACCTATCCGTCATCCCCGATGTTCCTGCTCTACAATCCCGAACTCATCATCGGCATGATGCGCCCGATTATGAAATATTCGCGTTCGGACGAATGGTCGAAAGTGCTGAAATTCGACTTCGCACCGCACGACGCGGGCCGCTATCCGTTCGTAAACGGTCAGGTTTACGCGGGCAACCATATCGGCGGTCAGATGCCGGTAGAGGAAAGCGGAAACATGATAATTCTGGCGGCTGCCGTATCAATCGCATCGGGTGACGTAAGCTTCGCAAAAGAAAATCTCGATCTGCTCGAACTGTGGGCGGGATACCTCAAAAAATACGGCGCCGATCCCGCAAATCAGCTCTGCACCGACGACTTCGCCGGCCACTTCGCGCACAACACCAACCTCTCGCTCAAAGCGATTTCGGGCATAATCTCTCTCGGACTTATCTATAAGATGCTCGGCGATGAGGGCAAGTGCGAAAAAGAACTTGCCGAAGCGAAAGCACTCTGCGACGACTGGGCGGTACGCGCCGCAAACGGCGACGGATCCTACCGCCTCGCATTCGACCGTCCCGGCACATTCTCGATGAAATACAACATCATCTGGGATAAGCTGTTCGGAACAAATCTCATGGATAAGAATGTCATTAAAACCGAGCTCGAATCCTACAAGGAAAAGACTCTGCCCTACGGTCTGCCGCTTGACAACCGCATGACATATACAAAATCCGACTGGCTCGTCTGGACGGCAACCCTTTCGGACGACAGAGCATATTTCGAGGAAATGATCGAGCCGCTGTGGAAAGCATACAACTTCTCCGAATCGCGCTGCCCGATGACCGACTGGTACTGGACATCAACCGGTCTCCAGAGAGGATTCAGACACAGATCTGTTCAGGGCGGTCTGTTCATAAAACTTCTCGAAGCATCCGGAAAGATGAAAATCTGCCGATAAAACGATAAAACAATAAAGCGATAAAAGGGGCGTCCCGTAAACGCGGGACGCCCGACATATTTTACAGGAGGCACGCAAATGAGAAAATCAGGCGTTCTGATGCATATTTCCTCTCTCCCCGGCGAATGCGGCTGCGGCTCGTTCGGCATACCGGCATACAAATTCATAGATCTGCTCGCCGACTGCGGATTTTCGGTCTGGCAGACTCTCCCGTTCGGCTGGCCCGATGAGCACGGCTCACCCTATAAGGCGATTTCGGTTTTCGCGGGCAACCCCTATTTCATCGATCTTCCCACCCTCGCCCATGAGGGGCTGATTACCGATGAGGAGCTCGCGTCGTCATATCAGAAAACGCCCTATCTCTGCGAATTTTCAAGACTCGCGAAAGAGCGTCTGCCGCTTTTGCATGCGGCATCGGTCAGAGCATACGCCGACGAAAAAATCCGCGGCGAAGTCGATGATTTTATCGAAAAGCACCCGCATATCGCCGATTTCTGCGATTTTATGGCAAAAAAAGAGGCAAACGGCGGCAAGGCATGGTGGGAGTTCGACAAAAACATTCGGCCCCGTGATGACATTCTGTTCATGCATAAATTCATACAGTACAAGTTTTTCGGTCAGTGGATGCTCGTCAAATCGTATGCCGCCGAGCGCGGCATCGAGATAATCGGCGACCTGCCGATTTATCCCGACCTTGACAGCGCCGATGTCTACCGAAACCCGAACTTGTTTCAGCTTGACGAAAATCTGCGTCCCGAGGCGGTCGCGGGCGTGCCGCCCGACTATTTCTCGCGCGACGGACAGCTTTGGGGAAATCCGCTTTATAACTGGGACGAGATGAAAAAGGACGGCTACCGCTGGTGGCGAGAGCGTATCGCGTGGCAGCTTACCCTGTTCGACGGGGTGAGAATAGACCATTTCCGCGCCTTTTCCGAATATTTCGCGGTTCCCGCAACGGCGAAAACCGCCAAAGAGGGCAAATGGATGCCCGGCCCCGGAATCGAGCTTGTGAACGCGCTGAAATCGGAAGCGGGCAAAAAACTGCTGATTGCCGAAGACCTCGGTGATATTGACGAAAAAGTGTACAAACTGCTTAAAAAGTCGAAACTGCCGGGTATGCGCGTCTTTCAGTTCGCGTTTCTCTCGCAAAACTCGATTCATATGCCGCACAACTATCCCGAAAACTGCGTGGCATATTCGGGAACTCACGACAACAACACCCTGCTCGGCTATCTCTGGGAATCGACCGATTCGGACAAGCATCTCATAACCGATTATATCGGCTATCCCTACGAAAACTGGAAAGATGCCTGCCCCGAAATAATAAAAACCCTGCTCCGTTCGCCCGCATCGCGCGTCATAATGCCGATTCAGGACATTCTCGGCTACGGCGCCGACACGCGTATGAACACACCGGGCATCGCCGACAAAAACTGGGGATTCAGACTTACCGAAAATCAGCTTGCCGAGATTGACCGCGGCAGATGGCGCTACATAAACGATATGTACGGGCGAATCGAAAACGGCTGATTTCATAAATTTCGGCATTGTCCACAAAAATTACGGTATAATGTACAAACATCCGCTGTCCGAAGGGACAGCGGATGTTTTTTATAAAAGACGGTCAGTTTGCGCGAAGTCCTTTCGGGTAGTGATTTTTCGCGGCACCCTCGCTGACCTTGACACCGCCGAGAGTGCAGCCGTGCCGGACGGCGACGCCGTACCCGTCGAAAAGACGGCACGGAATCGACAGTCCCCTGATATAATCGGCGGCTTGCGACTTCGTAAGCTCGAATCTGTTCTTGAAAAATCGGCCGTACGCCATGAAAAATCTGTGATGCGGCAGAAATCTGCCCTTTCTGATTTCGCCGAGCTTTACCCCCGGCGAAAGTACGCCTTTTTCGGGCAGAGCCGCAAGACGGCTTACCGCGTAAAATCCGTCTTTTTTCTTTATGATTTCGGCGTCCGAAAGATTTTCCACGCCGCCCGTCAGC
>CAZHPU010000213.1:0-3062 GCA_964534435.1 uncultured Lachnospiraceae bacterium
AAAAAAGGCATTTTGTGCTTGAGGATGAGGCGGTTTCTCTTGTCAGTCGGGCAGTTGCCTTATTTGAGAAAGAAGTTGCGGAACTGCGTGAGGAAAGCATTCGCACCGAAACGCCGAAATTTGAGGGCGGTATGTTTACGCAGCCGCCTGCGTTAATCTGTTTTCGCCGCAAGAATAACTTTTCCTATGATTTTCTCGTGGAATATCCCGAGGATGCCCATTTGATTCTCTATCCCGATCTTTCGCCAGCCGATGACGATATTGACGATATGGAGTTTAATTCTCTTTTCTTCCGTTTCAAATCGCCGGACGGTAATCCGCATAAGCATCCGTTTCTTCTTGCCGCGGCCGCGTGCGGGGACAAACTGACCGAAAGTCATTTCAAGCTTGTCCTCGGCATTGAGGACGAGAATGACGTTCGCCGTATTTCACGGCATCGTCCCGTGCTTCCGCGTCTTTCCGCGGACTTTAACCGTGATTACTATGTGTCCTATGATACTGTTGATTTCGGTCTGCTTCGTTTTTCTTCTTATCGGATTTTGCATGTCCTCTATTATTCGATGAATGGCAAAACACACAATGTATTCATACTGAATCCGTACAGCAAGCAAGGAAAAGACGCCGCTCCCGCGGATGCGGAGCCGATTTCTTTTGAGGTGTTTCTCGGTCTGTTCGATGCTCCGCGCGAGGACTTATAAAAAAGTGCTTTCCGCCCCTCCGTTTTTTGCCGAACTTGGCTGTTTTTACAGAGTATGAATGTAAATGAAATTTGAATTTTATTGATTTTGCCGTATAATCACTTGACAAAGAGTCCGAAAAGTAATAAAATATACTCTGTGATAATTTGCAGATAGAGCGGATATTTGTTGCGTGTCCGCTATTTCTTACATATTTCATGAATTAAATCCGAATAAAAATCAAAAAAAGAAACAGGGAGGTGCGGACAATTTGGTTGATTTTTCCAAATATCTGATTGGCGCACTTGCCGGTCTCGCAGTCGGGATAATCATCATTCTTGTGCTCTGGTTTATCTTCCGCAAGAAGATTCACGATGCCAAGGAAAAGGTCGCAAGGGCCGATGATGATGCGAAAAAGATTGTCGACGACGCGGTAAAAGCAGCCGAGACGAAGAAAAAAGAAGCACTCCTCGAAGCAAAAGAAGAGATTGTACGGTCAAACAAAGAGTTTGAAAAAGAGGTACGTGACCGCAGAGCGGAACTTACCAAAATGGAAAGACGCTATACGACCAAAGAGGAAATGCTCGACAAAAAGAGCGAAAATCTCGACCGCAAAGAGGAACAGCTTGATAAAAAAATCAAAGAAAATACCGAATTAAACGAAAAAATCGAGGAAATCAAGGCAAAACAGCTTGAAAAGCTTGAAGAGATTTCGGGACTTACCGCCGAAGAGGCGAAGGCCGAAATCGTAAAGCAGATTGAGGAAGAGGCGCGTTACGAGGCGGCGATGAAGCTGTCCGAAATCGATGCCGAGCTGAAAGAGGAGGCCGACGACAGAGCAAAGGATATAATTTCGCAGTCGATTTCAAGACTCGCGTCCGATTTCGTATCCGAGGCGAGCGTAACATCCGTTGCGCTGCCCAACGACGAAATGAAGGGCAGAATCATCGGCCGCGAGGGCCGCAACATAAGATCGGTCGAAGCGCTGACCGGTGTCGATCTCATAATCGACGACACACCCGAGGCGATTACGATATCCTGCTTCGACCCGATACGCCGCGAGATTGCAAGACTTGCGCTTGAAAAGCTGGTTTCCGACGGACGAATCCATCCGACACGCATTGAGGAAACGGTTGAAAAGGCAAAGAAAGAAGTAGAGGCATCGGTAAAACAGGCAGGCGAGCAGGCAACATTCGACACGGGTATACACGGGCTGCATCCCGACCTTGTCAAGCTGCTCGGACAGCTGCGCTACCGTACGAGCTACGGACAGAATGTGCTCAACCATTCAATCGAGGTAGCGCTTCTTTCGGGAATGATTGCCGACGAACTCGGTGTCAATTCCGAACTCGCGAAACGCGCCGGACTGTTGCATGATATCGGCAAGGCGGTAACGCACGAGGTAGAGGGAAGTCACGCCGTTATCGGCGCCGAACTCTGCCGCAAGTATAAGGAAAGAAAAGAGATTGTTCACGCGGTTGAGGCGCATCACGGCGATGTCGAGCCCAAGACGGCGCTCGCATTTATCGTTCAGGCTGCCGACGCGATTTCGGCGGCAAGACCGGGCGCAAGACGCGAGAACATCGAAAACTACATCAAGCGTCTGCAAAAGCTCGAGGAAATCGCGAATTCTTATCCGGGCGTCGAGAAATCGTTTGCCATTCAGGCGGGCAGAGAAGTCCGCATAATGGTAAAGCCCGAGAATGTGAGCGATCAGCAGATGGTGCTGCTTGCGCATGATGTGGCAAAACAGATCGAGGACGAACTGAAATATCCGGGACAGATAAAGATCACGGTTGTCAGAGAGTCGCGCGCAACCGACATTGCGAAATAAGCGGCGAAACGGCTTTCGCCGAGCGTGAAAAAGAAAGTTACAGGGGAGTGTCCTAAACGGATCTCCCCTGTTTTTGAAAAATGTCTGTCGACATCTGCGGCAGACGGCGAAAATCCGAAAAAATTTCGGGTACGAAAAGGACTTTCGGGTATTCGGGTACGAAAAGGCATATGCGAAAGGCAGGTCAAAATGAGTTATCGCGTTCTTTGTCTCGGCGACATCGTCGGAACGGCGGCGGTCGAATACATTTCACACAGGCTGTGGAATTTCAGGAAGCAGCATAACATAAATCTTACGGTCGCGAACGGCGAAAACGCCGATCCCGGCAACGGAATAACAAGAGCGTCTGCCGAAAAGCTGCTCTCGTCGGGAATCGATGTCATAACGTCGGGCAACCATGTCTGGCAGAAAAAGGATATGCACGCGTATCTCGACGAATGCCGCTATATGCTCCGCCCCGCGAACTATCCGTCCCGCGATCCCGGCAGCGGAGCGGTGCTCTGCGATGCCGACGGCAACCCGACCGACGTGGACATCACCGTGTTCACCAC
>CAZHPU010000214.1:0-3056 GCA_964534435.1 uncultured Lachnospiraceae bacterium
TTACCGTGCTTACCCCTTTTATAATGAAAAAGCGCAATGACGCGCTCAACTATTATTCGGACTCGATTCAGATAGACGCCGCAGAGGCGTATATCGCCAAAAAACGCGCCGAAGGATACACGGGATTCGGTCTTATGCACGTTTTTCTCGCGGCATATGTCCGCACGGTAGCCGAAAAACCGGGCATCAACCGCTTTATCCGCGGACAGCGTATCTATGCGCGCAACAATATCGAAATCTGCCTGACCATAAAGAAAGAGATGAGCGCGAACTCACCCGATGTCGTTGTCAAGTTCTTCCCGAAAGCCGACGCAACCGCGGTTGACATATACAATGAGGTCAACTCTGCGATAGAGGCAAGCCGCGCGACCGATGACAGCGATCTCGAGGGAGTTATGAACTTCCTCGTCAAACTGCCGACAGGCATTCTCAGAACGGCGATAAGCTTTCTCACTCTGCTCGACTATTACAAACTGCTGCCGAGATCGCTCACAAAGCTCTCTCCCTTCCACGGAAGCTATTTCATAACATCGATGGGCTCGCTCGGAATAAAGCCGATTTATCACCATATCTATAATTTCGGCAACGTTCCGGTATTTACCTCAATCGGCACGAAATACAAGGAAAACTTCATAAAGAACGACGGAACCGTCGAAACACGCCGCATGGTCGATTTCAAGGTGGTAACCGACGAACGTATCTGCGACGGATTCTACTACGCATCGACCTTCAAGTCGATGATGTTCTATATCAAACATCCCGACCTGCTCGACAATCCCCCCGCAGAAGTCCTTGCCGACGTCGACTGAAAAGAAAATCACCCGCTGCCGCTCTGCGGCAACGGGTGATTTTCACGCGTCTGTTATGTTTTAAGGGAATCAGCAGCCGAAGAACTTGTAAAGTTCGGGCATGCTTGTGCCGATTCTGTCTTTAACCGATACTACGGCGGCGGCGGCCATTGTGCGCGCGGTCTGTCCGAGCTCGTCGATATCAACCGAGCTTTCGCCTTGCAGCCATGCGATATACATGGACGCGGTTCCGGTCGCGAGATTTGTCAGTACAGCCGACAGAAGCTGCTTGTCGTGCTCACTTGAAATGCGCTCGCTGTTTTCGACATTTTCGTAAACATATTCTCTGAACGCTTCGCTGACCTTGTTCATAAAGTAGTTGTACGCGCCCGATTTTACGAAATAGCGGACAAATTCGAGATTTGTCGTAATCGTGTGGTTAAGCCCGTTGAAAAAGGCTTCCGCCGTTCCCTTGCTTTCGGGCTCGTGTACGAACGCCATCGTCGTGGCAACGAGATTGTCCTCGAACTCTTTTATAACATCCTGAATGCCGTTATAGTGCAGATAGAATGTCTTGCGGTCGATGTCGGCAGCCTCGGCAATCTCGGTTATGGTAACCTTTTCGATGTCCTTGTTCTCCATCGCTCCGAAAAGGGCGGTGAGAATGGCGCGCTTGGTGCGTATGGTGCGGCGGTCAACTCTTCTCTTTTTGCCTGTCTTGCTTACAGTCCATTTGGTTTCGCTGTCGTATTTTTTCATAAATTATCTCCGTTTCAAAACATTGAGCTTTTCCGAGCTGCGAATCGTGAAAAAAGACCGCATATCCGAAAAATGCAATATGCGGACATCCCGATTTAATTTCATTATATTTTTACATTTTAATCATAGAATTCGCAAACCCTGTCTATTATAATACACAGGTGTGAAAAAGTCAACAATTTACCGACAATATTATAAATATTCTCATAATTTTTATTTTATTTTCCGATTTTCATTTATACTTACGAAAGGACCCGCCGAAAAATGCTATCACTCAAAAAAATCGTAAAAAGGTATACCGCCGGCGACAGCACCGTAGAGGCGCTCAAAGGTGTGAGCCTTGAATTCCGCAAAAGCGAGTTTGTTTCAATTCTCGGGCCGTCGGGCTGCGGGAAAACCACCCTTCTGAATATAATCGGAGGGCTCGACCGCTATGACGAGGGCGACCTTGCCATCAAGGGCAGATCGACGAAATATTACGGCGACGCCGACTGGGACAGCTACCGAAATCATTCGATAGGCTTCGTTTTCCAGTCATACAATCTGATTCCGCACCAGAGCGTGCTTTCGAATGTCGAGCTCGCGCTCACATTGTCGGGCGTTCCGAAATCCGAACGCAGAAAACGCGCGGTCGAGGCGCTCGAAAAAGTCGGGCTCGGCGATCAGCTTAAAAAGAAACCGAGTCAGCTGTCGGGCGGACAGATGCAGCGTGTCGCGATTGCCCGCGCACTTGTGAACGATCCCGAAATCCTGCTTGCCGATGAGCCGACGGGCGCGCTCGACAGCGCGACATCGATTCAGGTCATGGAAATTCTCAAATCGATTTCCAAAGACCGCCTGATTATAATGGTCACCCACAACCCCGAACTCGCCGAAAAATATTCGACGAGAATAATAAGGCTGTCGGACGGCAATGTCATCGGCGACAGCAATCCGCTCACCGAAGAAGAACTCGCGGCGGCGGCCGCCGAGGCGGAGAGCGAAAACACGAAAAAGACGAAGAAAATCGGCAAAAAAACCGAAAAGCCGAAAGAAAAACGCAGAACTTCGATGTCCTTTTTCACCGCGCTCGCCCTTTCGACAAACAATCTTATGACAAAGAAGGGCAGAACTTTTCTGACATCCTTCGCGGGCTCAATCGGAATAATCGGAATCGCGCTTATTCTCGCCCTCTCCAACGGCATACAGCTTTATATCGACAAGGTTCAGGAGGATACCCTCTCAAACTACCCGATTTCGATTACGGCGCAGACGGTCGACTATACGTCAATGGTCGAATCGATGATGGGAAGCAACGCCGAGAGTACCGAGCATGAGCTTGACGCGGTCTATTCGAACTCGGTAATGTTCGAGATGATGAATGTCATGATTTCGGAGGTGCAGACCAACAATCTCACCGATTTCAAGAAATATCTCGACACGAAAGAGGACGCACTCAGAGACGAGGGCAAAATTTCGGATATTCAGTACAGCTACGACATAAATCTGAACATCTATTCGGCGGATACC
>CAZHPU010000215.1:0-3054 GCA_964534435.1 uncultured Lachnospiraceae bacterium
TATTTCCATCGGAAGCGTCAGGCAGACGACGTCATTATCCGAAAATTCACGGCTCACGGTGCAGAATCCGTCTGCGGTAATTATATCGGTTTTCTCTCCGTTAACAGAAATCGATGCGTTTTTGCACCATGACGGTATCGGAAGTTTCAACGAAAAATGAGTTTTCGGTCCGTGATAGACGAAGTTTATACTGTCACCGAAAGGATAATCGGTTTTTTCTTCTATACTGATTTTTTCACCGTTCCGCAGAGTATAGTTTACGGTCGAGGGACCGTATGCCGCTACGGCAAGATCGCCGTGCGAGTCTGCCATCCACATTGAACCGATGAATTTAGCCCATCCCATATGGTTATTTGCGAAGCAGCAGTCAAATCCGCACGGTGCGGCAAACGAAGAGCTGTCGCCGTGATCGCATTCGAATTCATGCCAACCGGTTGTCGCAAGAACCTGATTTTGGAGGATGAAATAGACATGGCCACGGTAATCGGGAGCATAGGCAGCCGGCAGTGCGTTATATGCAAGTTTTTCGAGTCTGTCGCACAGTCTGTGATCGCCGAGAATACGAAGGGCTATTTCGGTTGAAAGCATACCCTCGACTATTCCGCAGAGTTCACTGCCGCGATATGACATATTATCGCGCGCCGCCTCATCCGAATTCGGGAGTTCATCAATTCTTCCGTGATCTATTAAAATGTTTTTCAGACCGTTTTCGAGCGCGTTACGGTCTTCGTCCGCACCTGTTTTACGATACCAGAGCGGAGGTGTCTTCATAGCCTGGCTCGTATTGACAACATGATATCTGACAGTGGTATTATTCATTACCTGCGTCCAATCATCGGTCTGTGAATGAAGAATATCGGCAAGGGTGAGCAGCCACTCGGAAGCTTCGGGATTTTTTTCATCGTAAACGCGGTCATAATACCAGAACACGCTGTCAATATTATCACCGCCGCGTGCCTGAGCCCAGGATGCGAGCGGACGGTTCGGGAGAGTTTTCAGCTGATATCTGAAATATTTATCCATAAAGGGCATAATACGGCTGTCGGGATTTCCGCGATACTCGGTCGCCTCATAATAATCGCGAAGCATCATAAGAACAGGCATACGCGGCCACCAGTCATCATTCGACTTCGGGCCGAACATTCCGTCCTCCGTCTGTGAGTCAAGTATACGGCCGACGATTGTTTCTGAGCGGGAAATAAGATCGGAATCGCCTGTCACATATGCAATCGGTATAAGTCCACGGAAATAGTATGGACCGTCTTCCCAGCTTTCTCCGTCTCCGCCGAGCCATCCGCTGTCATCTCCGTATCCGGGATATTTTTCCATATCTTCAAATATTCCGTGCCGCTGCAGTAAAAGCTGATCGCGAAGCCATCCCGCAGGCTGTATGCTGCCGAGAGGAAGTCCCGCAAAAGACATTCTTTTCAGTTTTCCGCTGCCGAAATTAGCAGATTTACCACACATAATCTACTCTCCTTATTTATTTTTACTTTTTATATTTCTTCGACTTTGATAAGACTCGTTCCGTTTTTATCGTTTGCGGCACCGCCTGTGATTACAATTCTCTGACCGTGCTGAAGCCCGAGAATTTCTTTTGCCTTACTCTTGGCAAAATAGAAGAGCACATCGGTAGAGGCAAAAACCTCTGCCATAACGGGTATCACTCCCCAAGAAAGCGACAGCTTACGAAAGGCGGTTTGGCTTGTTGTCATCGCGATTATGGGCGCCTGAGGGCGGAATCTCGATACCATTCTCGCAGTTCTGCCCGTCAGCGTACAAACCACTATTGCAGACGCCCTGACACCTTTGGCAAGATCACATGCAGAATGTGAAAGCGATTCTCCGACAGAGCTGATTTTGAATTCGTCATCTCTGATATTGCCGATATAGCATACATGCTGTTCGGCTTCGAGTGCAATTCTGCTCATTGCGGCAATAACTCCGACCGGATACTTACCTGCGGCAGTCTCTCCCGAAAGCATAATGGCAGACGAGCCGTCATATACGGCATTCGCAACATCCGAAATCTCCGCACGTGTCGGTCTCGGATTGTTAATCATCGATTCAAGCATTTCGGTTGCGGTAATCACACGAACCCCGTTTATACGGCATTCGGAAATAATATGTTTTTGTATCGCGGGAAGTTCCTCAAAAGGAATTTCGACTCCCATATCGCCGCGTCCTATCATTACACCGTTGCAATTTGCCATAATTTCCTGAAGATTATTGACACCGGCACGGTTTTCGATTTTTGCGATAAGATCGATATCGGGATCGCCGTGTTCACGAAGAAAATTGCAGACATCAATGAGATCCTGTGCCTTAGAAACAAAAGAGCAGGCGATGAAATCAACCCCGTTTTCGATACCGAAAAGTATATCCTTCTTATCCTGTTCGGAAAGATATTCGAGTTTAAGCTCTTTATCGGGAAAGAACATACTCTTATGATCGGAAAGCTTTCCGCTGTTCAGGCATCTTGTATGAACGGTATTACCCTCAACCGACAAAACCTCAAATGTCATAAGTCCGTTATTCAGCAGAATTTTATCACCCGGAAACATCTGACTTGCGATATTTTTATATGATACCGAAACACGGGTGTTATTGCCGACAACATCATCGGCAGTAAAATCGAACAAATCGCCTTCCGAAAGTGTGATCGGACTGTTTTCAAATGAACCGATACGGAATTCGGGTCCCTTGGTATCAAGCATTATCGGAAGAGGAACATTCATGTCATCGCGAATTTTCTTGAGCAATCTGATTTTGGCGAGGTGCTCCTCGTGAGTACCGTGCGAAAAGTTAAGTCTCGCAACGTTCATTCCGGCATCAACCATTTGACGAAGCACAATTTCGGTGCTGCTTGCAGGTCCGAGTGTACAAATAATTTTGGTTTTTCTCATAAAAAATCTCCTTATATTGGATGTAGATATATCAAACAGAATCTTACACAACTCCGATTATAATATTAACACATTTATTGAAAAAAGTCAACAAAAAAAAGACGTCATTGAGATGACGTCTTAAAGGATGTTCGCGATGAGCTATCTT
>CAZHPU010000216.1:0-3050 GCA_964534435.1 uncultured Lachnospiraceae bacterium
ATCTTTTTCGAATGGGGATTCGAGAAAATCACGCACAGAAAAAACAGCATCTCCGATTTATCGGCGGCTGTCACCGGTCTGATGCTCGCGCTCAATCTGCCGGTCACGATTCCCTATTATATGGCGGTGCTCGGCAGCTTCTTCGCGATTGTCGTTGTCAAGCAGGTTTTCGGCGGAATCGGAAAGAATGTGTTCAATCCCGCGCTTGCCGCGAGAGTATTTCTCTGTCTGTCATTCCCGACTGCGATGACAACATTCACGCGTGTCGGCAAACGTCTCTTTTTCCTTGCGTCCGAAGCCGATGTCGACGCGGTATCTTCCGCAACTCCGCTCTCCTTTCTTAAGCAGGGGACTGTCTGCGAGCAATCTGTTTTCGATCTCTTCGTCGGAAACTGCAGCGGAACGATAGGCGAGATTTCGTCTTTTCTCATTATCATAGGCGCCGCCTATCTCATGATGCGAAAAGTCATAAACTGGCGGATTCCGACAGCCTATCTCGGAACGGTCGCTCTGCTCGCGGTAATTTTCCCGCGTGTCGCAGGTGCGGGTGTGATTACGAATGTTATGCTCGAACTCTGCTCGGGCGGACTTCTCTTTGCCGCCTTCTTTATGGCGACCGACTACGCGACATCTCCGCTCACGAAAAACGGCAAACTGATTTTCGGTGTCGGATGCGGTCTTATAACCGTATTCATACGCCGTTTCGGCGGATATGCCGAGGGCGCGTCATTCTCGATTCTCATTATGAATTCGCTCGTTTACTTTATCGACAAATACACAATGCCGAGGAGATTCGGCACACCGTCAAAAAAGGCAAAATCAAAAGAGCCGACTCCCGCCAAACAGTAAAAAACAAAACGAAAGGAAGGATGTTTCCGAAGAATATTCGGAAGCCGCTTGAAAATGGCAAACAGCGAAAACAAAAATTCAAAATCGACATTTTTATATATTTTGCGCATAACTCTGCCGCTTTTTATAATATGCTCGGTAACGGCGGCAACCGTATCGCTGGTATACGCGCTGACATATGAAAAGGCCGAGAAAAATATGCAGTCGGTCGAAGAAGACGCCATTCACGAAATTTTCGGCGACGGCATCACAATCTCGGCGGCAGCGAAAATCGACGGCGGCAGCTGCGAAATCCGCGAAATCGGAAACGGCGGCGATACCGTCGGCTATTCGGTGAAATCGACCGCATCCGGATTCGGCGGCGACATCGAGGTAATCATCGGATACAACGCGAATCTGTCGATTAAAAAAATATCGATAGTTTCACACTCCGAAACGCCGGGACTCGGCGACCGCATAAGCGGCGAATACAAAGATAACTACATCGGCAAATACGGCAAGCTCGTTCTCGGAGAGGATGTTGACGCCATTGTCGGCTCGACCATCAGTTCGCGCGCCCTGCTAACCGCCGTAAACAACGCGACGGGCGAACTCGAAATCTATCAAAAGGAGGGAGCGGCCGCCTGAACATCGGCGCATCGGAACATTATGGAAAACGAAAACATTAACGCCGCCGCTGAAATCGCCGACGGCAAAGAAACCGAAAAAAGCAAAGACGCCGAAAAGAGCAAAAACCGATTTGCGGTCTGCAAAAAGACCTTTATCGACGGATTTCTGACAAACAACCCGACATTCGTACAGCTTCTCGGAATGTGCCACAC
This sequence comes from uncultured Lachnospiraceae bacterium, assembly GCA_964534435.1. Lineage (GTDB taxonomy): Bacteria > Bacillota > Clostridia > Oscillospirales > CAG-272 > CAKSQF01. The sequence goes on from CAZHPU010000216.1 coordinate 1,671, forward strand.
CCTCGCAACAACCACATCGCTGATTAACGGCGTCGGCATGGGACTTGCGGCAACCGCCGTGCTTATCTGCTCGAATCTGCTCATCTCTCTGCTGAGAAAATTCATTCCGTCGCAGGTGCGTATTGCGGCATACATCATAATAATATCGGGATTTGTAACCGCGGTCGAGCTTTTCATGAAAGCATATGTCTTTTCGCTCTATCAGTCTCTCGGTCTGTTCATTCCGCTTATCGTTGTCAACTGCATCATTTTCGCGCGTGCCGAAGCGTTTGCTTCGAAAAATCCGCCTCATCTTTCGGTTATCGACGGACTCGCGACAGGGCTCGGATTTACCTGTGCGCTCGCGATTATCGGATTTATCCGCGAATTTCTCGGAAGCGGAACGGTGCTCGGATATGATATCACATTCGGAATCTACGAGCCCGCGATGTTCTTTATTCTCCCGTCGGGAGCTTTCATTACGCTCGGATTCATAATCGCGGGTGTGAGAAAGCTTACCGAAACTATCGCCGCCAAAAAGAAAATCACCAAAGGAGGCTCGGCGAAATGACATTCACATCGGTGCTTCTGCTTATGTTCTCGGCGATTCTCGTCGACAACTTCATCTTTTCGAAATTCTACGGTTGCTGTCCTTTTCTCGGAGTATCAAAGAGCCCGTCCACCGCAATCGGCATGGGCGCGGCGGTAACCTTTGTAATGACGGTGTCTTCGGCGGCGACATGGCTTGTCTATGAGCTTCTGCTGGTCAGATTCGGGCTCGAATATCTCAAAACGATGGCGTTCATTCTGGTGATAGCCGGTCTTGTACAGCTCATCGAAATGTTTCTGCACAAATTCATTCCGTCTCTTTACAAGTCGCTCGGCATCTATCTGCCGCTGATCACGACAAACTGCGCCGTTCTCGGAGCCGCCCTGACAAATGTTCAAAAAGGCTACAATTTCGTTGAGTCGGTCTGCTACGGCTTCGCCGCCGCGGTCGGATTCACTCTCGCGATAGTCGTCTTTTCGGGTGTGCGCGCAAGACTCGAAACGGCAAATCCCCCGAAACCGTTTGAAGGCTTCCCGATTACCCTTGTTGCCGCAGGGCTGCTTGCGATGGCGTTTGCGGGATTCTCGGGCGTCAGCTTCGGATAAGCGATTCAAAAGATTATTTTCTGATTTGAGGTAACAAAATGAATGCGAATATGATACTGATTCCGGTATATATTTTTGCCGGGCTCGGTCTGTTTTTCGGAATAGTTCTCGCGGTCGCGTCAAAACTGTTCGCGGTCAAAACCGACGAACGCATTCCGATGATTACCGATTCTCTGCCCGGCGCAAACTGCGGCGGATGCGGATTTTCGGGATGCGCGGCGCTTGCCGAAGGAATCGTAAACGGAA
>CAZHPU010000217.1:0-3039 GCA_964534435.1 uncultured Lachnospiraceae bacterium
AAGATTGACAAAACGGTCTTCATCTGCGATAATAAGACAGATAATCGGATATTCGACATTTATTACGGGGAGGCTGCAAATGATGAACAAGTCGCACACTCTTTGGTACAATAAGCCCGCGGAAAACAAAAACGAGGCTCTTCCTCTCGGGAACGGACGCATCGGAGCGATGGCTTTCGGCGGAATCGAACACGAGCGTATAATCTTCAATGAGGACAGTCTGTGGACGGGCCGTCCCGGTTTCAACGATCAGCCGAACGCTTATTCGGCATTTTGCGAGGCGCGGCATCTTGTTCTTGAAGGACGGTATGCCGAGGCTCAGTCGATTATCGAACGTGATTTTACGAGCAATCCGTCGGCAATCTATCTGCCGCTTTGCGATCTTTATCTCGATTTTGACCGCAGCGGCGGATATGAGGGTTATTCGCGCACTCTCGATTTAAGGACTGCCGTTCACACGACCGTTTTCGAATCGTCATCGGTCCGCTATACGCGGGAAATGTTCGTTTCCGAGCCGTCGCAGGTGGCGGTTATCCGACTTACCGCATCAAAACCCGGCAAAATATCTTTTTCCGCGCATCTGGAATCGCAGCTTAAAGGCGAGATTCGGGCGGAAGGCGGAATTATCGGCTTTGACGGAGTATGTCCGACGACGGCCATTCGCCGCGGAATGAATCAGGAAAGCGTAACCTTTGTTTACGAGGACGATCCCGAAAAGCGCGGGATAAAATTCGGCGCAAGGCTTGCCGTATCTGCCGAAGGCGGATCGGTAAATTCGGCGGACGGCCGAATCGAGGTTGACGGTGCCGACTGTGTCACCCTTTATTTTGCGGTGCGCAGTTCATTTTCGGGCTGGGACAAATCGCCCGATGCCGAATACAAAAGCGCATGCGCCGATGATATAGCTTCTGCGATCGAAAAGGGAGCGGACGCGCTTCTTGACGAGCACGTCGCCGACTGGTCGGAACTTTACGGCCGCTGCGAGCTTATTCTTCCCGAAAGCGAGCTGTCTGGCAGACCGACAGACGAGCGGCTTATCGGCCACGAAGAGGGCATCCCCGATCAATCGCTTTATGCGCTTCTTTTCCATTACGGCCGTTATCTGACAATCGCCGCATCGCGCGCGGGAACCGAGCCCATGAATCTTCAGGGCATCTGGAACGATATGATGCTGCCGCCGTGGTATTCGAATTATACGGTGAATATCAACACCGAGATGAACTACTGGCCGACTCTTATGACAAATCTCGAAGAATGTTACGAGCCGCTCCTGCGGCTTATCGGCGAGCTTCGCGAAAGCGGCAGGAAAACCGCAAAACGCTATTACGGTGCGCGAGGTTTCTGCTCTCACCACAACACCGATTTATGGAGAATGACAACTCCGACCGGAAACGGAGATCGGGGCTGTGCGGTCTGGGCATTCTGGCCGATGTCGGCGGGCTGGTTTATGCGGCATCTCTATGAATATTTCGAGTACACGCAAGACGAAGATTTTCTGCGTGATACGCTCTTTCCCACCCTTTGCGAATGCTCGGAATTTTACATAGACACGATGGTCGAAAACAAGGACGGAAAGCTGATTTTCGCCGCCGCGACATCGCCCGAAAACAACTTTACGGACGATGACGGCCGTGTATGCGGCATTGCGGCGTGGTCGGCGATGTCGCAGGCGATAATTCGCGATGTTTTCCGCATGACGCTTGACGCGGCGTCTCGCTGCGGTATCGAAAACGATACGGTCAAAACGGTCGAAGAGCTTCTGCCGAGAGTTCAGGGTTATGAGTGCGGTCCGTCGGGTACAATCCGTGAATGGAACGGCGATCTGAAATCGCCCGAAACGCATCACCGTCATCTTTCGCATCTTTACGGACTTCATCCCGCCCGTGAGATAACTCACGGCTCGGAGCTTGAAAAGGCCGCGCGTCTTTCGCTGATTGAGCGCGGAGACGAGGGTACGGGCTGGAGTCTCGGCTGGAAGATCAACATGTGGGCGCGTCTGCGTGACGGCGATCATACGCTTCGTCTTATCGATATGCAGCTGCGTCCCTGCCGCGCCGAAGTGGCATTTGTCTCTCCCGGAGGCAGCTATCCGAATCTTCTGGACGCACATCCTCCGTTTCAGATTGACGGCAATTTCGGAGTATGTGCGGGAATCTGCGAAATGCTTATACAGGGAACTGTCGATGAGCCGATTTTTCTTCCCGCGCTGCCCTCTTCGTGGACATCGGGATCGGTGCGCGGTCTGCGTCTGCGCGGCGGTGCGAGTGTCGACATAAAATGGGAAAACGGAAAGGTGACCGACGCCGTCATTCATCGGGACAAGCCGAACAAATAAGCACGGAAATTTCGAAATCACCTCCCGATTTTTGAAAGGAAAACGAAATGAAAAGAAAATTATTTGAAACAGCGAAAAAAATATCCCTTATTGCGGTATGTCTTTCGATTACGATCTGCTCTCTTGCGGGATGTTCAGGAGCATCGAACGGCGGCGAGGGAGTCGACGGAATGAGTCTGAAAGAAATACTCTCCGCAATCTATTCGGACTGCGGTGACATCTCTTTCCCGTCGCTGTCCACATCGAAAATCAGTCCGTCCGACAGCGATGATTTCGCATTCTACTTCGGCACCGACAAAACCGACTCGGTCGAGGAAGCTATTGTTTCGGAGCCCAAACTGTCAACGCTTGCCTATACGCTCGGTCTTATCCGTCTTAAAGACGGTACAGATGTGTCGGCGTTTGCGTCCGAAATCAAAAATTCGATTGACCCCGCGCGCTGGGTATGCGTGGTTGCGACGGTTGTCGAAACAAGCGTCAACCGAAATGTCGTGCTTGTGCTTCTCGATACCGAGCCCGACCGCGCCGCCGCCGTTGCAGCCGCTTTCGAAAAGCTCTGATTTCGGTCATCTGTCTGTTTATCGAAAACGCGTAATGTATAAAAGCGCGGTCCGCAGATTATAAAGAGCATTGTCAAAAAGGGGGTGTTTTGTTGGTTTTTTCATCGCTTACCATGCTTTTTTTCTTTCTTCCGATAACCTTTT
>CAZHPU010000218.1:0-3017 GCA_964534435.1 uncultured Lachnospiraceae bacterium
TAAAACTATTCTATCAGATCTCGATCACTTTTTCTATACCTTTGCCTTTTTTTCTCTCTCAGTCTCACATCAATTGTAGCGCCACAATATTAACAATGTTTTCAGGAAACACATGTTGACATACTGTTAGTATTGTGGTAAAATAATAACAAAGATAGAAGTCAGAAAATCCATCGACCGATACGCGAGAGCTGTATTTTGCCGGTGAATATGTATTGCGTACAGCTTATTGCTTTTCATAGCGTATAGGGCGAGATTTGTTGCTTGTTCCCTATGCGCTATTTTTGTGTTTTTGCGACATCACAGCATCGTAAAAGACATTGGTCCGAAAGCATGAGTTGCCATCTGGTTCATTTTGCCAGCAGTGATATAACATTCTAATTCCAATAGGGTAGAAAGAGGTGATTCCGATGGGCTATGGAGGTTTTTTTATTAGCGTTACCCCCATCGCAACAAAAAACATGATTAGAAAGAATTCATTCACTGTAGCCTCTCGTTGATTTTGCTAATATTTAGTTCGAAAGTTTTTTACGATGTCTAACAACCGAAAGGAGAAATGGTATGAATAAATCAAAATTAATGCGCAAAATGTTTTGTATGTTTTTGAGTGCGATAATGTTAATCCCCTCACTTTCATTAGGTATTCAAGCTATCACATGTACTCAAGAAAAGGAAAACATTATAGAAGGTGCCGAGCACAAGGAAGCATTCAGCGAAACTGATGTTCTGGTTTCTGTAGCTTTGCATGTCCGTTATGAGCCAATGATAGATAAAAGTGTACATCCAATCGAAATTATACCATTGTACAATTTGTCAAATAAGATAATTGCATATGATGTAACAATGTCTAACGGTAGCTATTTCATTGTCAATGCAAACAAAGATAATCCAATGATAATTGAGATTGTAGATAGTCGAATTCAGACCAATAAAAGTGATGATAAGAAATACTATCTTGCCCCCGGAATTATTCTTGAGAAAGATTCTGGGGAAACACAGAAGATGAGAATAGCTAACACTCAATATAAAGTTTTCTCGCAATCAGCGGAGTTGTTAGAATTGCAAACGACCTTCACTTCCGTACTTGATATGCCAAATGAAATGTTGGCCAGACAACACAGTGCACTGAAAAGTCAATTGGAGAACCACATTCAAAGTACCAACGCCAGCAGTAAATTGGGACATTGTGTCAAGAATTCAAAAGACAAAGACAAGGACAAAGATGAATACGATTTTCTTATATCCGAGGCGGAAATGCCGAGCGGTTCGTACTCTGAGAATCTAATACCGAGCATTGAGAGCATAAAGCCATTTGGTACTACATCAGAGTTTAATAATGTTGATGGAGCAGATAACCATTGTGCATCAACATCAGCTTTTAATATGGTTTTATACTATCGGTACATAATGAATAACCCCATCGCATCATCTGATCGTAACAGCGTTTTCACTGCGATTCACCAACGCGTTAAGAATGGCCCTGTAACACCACCCCAGTATCGTAGCAGAATCGAAAGCTACATCAAAAATGACACTTCTTATAATATTACTGTAGAAAATATTCGAGATACATGGGATAACTATAAGGATGAAATAGATGCCGGTCACATGACGGTCATGTGTGTATGGCCATCTTTGTTCAGTGCCCATATGATAAATGGAGTAGGTACAAGAGAATATAGTTCGGGCACCAAATATTGTGTTGTATTAAACAATTGGTGGTCACATTCGATGGTCTATACTGTATTTGGCACTTCGCTGCATGATCTTAGCAAAATTTACATTTACAATTAATGAGGTGCATGAAATTAGCAAGAAACACTGTTTTTGTACTTGTCACCGTTTTGCTGCTCTGCACAGCCTGCGGTTATCGCTTTGCTGATCAGGATGTCGCAATTGAGGGCTGGTCATATGCAGATAAGAAACTCGAAGTCTTTGATTTGGGAAACTTTGACGTGGCTTTTTTGGCAAACGGTGATGAAGATCAGCTTGTCTTCCGCGTCAAAGACAGGAGCTATTTTTTGCAATCGGTTCTTGATCACCCCGGCTTTGTCGGACAGGAGCGCAACAACAGACAAAACAATGTGTATGTGCTGCGGGATTCGGGAGGCTGCTACTTGCTTGTGGAAACGGAAAGCAACAACAAACAGGGTGAGTATTTTTTATGCCCTGCAGTCAGCCGCTATTACGATGCGGACGGCACAATTTATGAATTCCCACTATATGATTGCTCTGTAAGATATGATGGTAAAGTTTTCTTTCATCAAGATCAGAACACCATCAAAACTCAAAACGATTGGCAATATTTTATGGACAGCTTTGATACATTGCCGAGCGACTGCATAACCATTGACCAAAGTGAAAAGTCCGTTCTGTTAAGCGTCACAAAGCTCGTAAACGGAAAGCAAATGATCGACAATACGCGGAAAATAAAAATTGTTTATCGATCCGACGAGAACGGAAATTATCTGGTTTCAAGTCTGATGGCCTTGACGGAAAACTGATGGGCTGTTGAGCTGGTGTGCCAAATGGTACATCGGTCTGTCGCAGAGATATTGCTGCCATTATCTCACGAATATCTTTGGTATAAACATAGCAATGGTATTAGCAAAAAAGATGCACTCAACAAAGCTAAAAAGCCGAGTTGAGTGCATTATTCTTGATGTGGCATTGCGTTTCCGTAGTACCATATAAAACCCGACAGTATCAAGTATTCAATACAGTAATGTGCTACAACTTTTATTTCTATTCAACGCATATGTTCATCAAATATTAACAATATTTTGAAGGAACATGTGCATTTGTCAATGATGTGAGACCGGCAAAGTAAAAAAATAATTGAGAAGGATAGGCCAGGTGAACGCCCTGCGGGGTGAGGGAGAGAAGTGACGGAGCGAAGCGGAGGAACGGAACGAACGAAGCCCGCAGGGCGTCGCGCCGCGATTGCCGCGGTCGGTATGACGTCAGCGCCCGCCGAGCTCACACTGCTTTTGATTGGGGCTTTTCCAACCGAGGAC
>CAZHPU010000219.1:0-2973 GCA_964534435.1 uncultured Lachnospiraceae bacterium
ATCGAACTGTAATCGTCATAAACGCTTTCGGATGCCATCGCGAGTTCTCGCGCGAATGCCCGATATGCATTCTGCGACGGCGCAGTCTTGAAGCAGGCGATTCTCGCGCTCGATATCGGCTCGGTGTCGATATCGCCGAATGCGAATTTTCGGTCTTTTGCGACATCGGCGCATACTTCGGCGAACCCTCTTACCGAAAGTCCGTCGAAAATTCTCCGCACCTCCGAAGAATTTACCGAGGAGATGTCTTCTCTCAAAATTTCGCGGTAAATATCCGAAATTTCCTCTCTCGCACTGCAAAAAGCATCTCTGAATGATTCATAATCGTCCGACTTTGCGAGTTTTTCGGCAAGTTCGGAAAGATGCGACAATCTGATTTCGACAGCGCGTCCGATTTGAACACCGCTTTCGCGAATGTTGGAAAGAATAATATCCGAACTGTCCCGTCTGTTCATCGGCTTCCTCCGTCTTGTGAACATTCGGATTTATTTTATATCAAACTGTCGAATTTGTCAAGTGTGACAGACGAAATGCAGGCTGCTTTTTCGAAAAAAATTATTTTTTCGGTCTTTTCCGCATAAATCGTTCGATATTTCACATTCGAAAGGCTGCCGCAAATTCGAAATCCGATGACATATTGACATAATCGCCGCTTTGCGGTAAAATAATACCGAACAAATGCTTAAAGGAGAGTGTCTATGCAGATTATTTCGGATGACCGCAAATTTGCCAGAATGCTTCAAATTGTACTTGAAGATGCCGGATACACGCCCGTGGATATTTCTTCACGCGCCTGCAGAAGCTGTGATTATTCGGTTGTCGATTTCGATTTCTGCAAAGATGTAAAACTCGGCGGGCATTGCGTTTCCTTTTCAAAATCGGCGGCTGCATCCGCCGACCTTCAACGACCGTTTGCGGTTTCCGCCTTTCTGCGTCTTGTCTCCGAACGTTTCGGCTCTTCCGACATCCGCACATACATAAGACCGCTTCAAACGATTGACGAAGCGGAAGATGACCGCCCCGAAAAATCCGATCTTCCCCGCGCCGAAAATAGCGAAATTTCGATTCTGTCGGGCAACAGGATTCTCATAGGCGGCAAATCGGTTAAATTTTCGGCGAAAGAATTCAAAATTTTGATTCTGCTGCTTGACAGCCGCGGCAAGACGGTTGAAAAAAGCGAAATCAGATCGGCTGTATTCGGTCCGGCCGCCGGCAACTGCGTTGAAGTCTACATAAACTATCTGAGAAAAAAGCTCGAACCGTTCGGAGATGTCTGCAGAATACGCACGGTTCGGGGGAAAGGCTACACGATTCTATGAACGACCATCCGATACTCATAAAAAACGGTCGGATTCCGGATACCAAAAGCCGAAAATGGATTGCATCCGACATTCTCATAAACGACGGTGTGATATCCTCGATCGGAAACATTGCCGCCAAAAAAGGATATACGGTATACGATGCGCGCGGCAATGTTATTTTCCCGAAATTCACCGATTTGCGGACTCATATCTATGTACCGCCGTACATACGTACCGAAAAGACGGCGACGACACTGCGGGCCGCCTGTGCGGGCGGATTCGGACGGATTCTTACCGCTCCGAAAGCGCCTGTTCCGATATCGGATGCGGGACTGATTTCGGCAATAAAATCCGAAGCCGAAAAATCGGGCTGCGAACTGCTTGTGGCTGCTTCGCTCACAGACGCAAGCGGAAATGCCGCGGATACAGCCGCTCTTTTTGAGGCAGGTGCGTTTGCGATTGCCGATGACGGCGATGCCGATGCCGATATTCTGCTTGACGCAATGAAATACTGTGCGGAAAACAAACGTCCCGTGATTATCCATGCCGACGACAAAGAACTGTCGGCAAAAGCAAATCACACCGCGATTTACGGATACGGAAAAAAATCGGGATTTGCCGACAGAACTCTGTCAGAGGATATCGCCACCGCGCGCGCGCTTCTTCTCGCGGCTAAAAGCGGCTGCCGTCTGCACATATCGGGCGTTTCGTCTGCCTGCTCTGTGGATTTGATAAGGCAGGCGAAAAAAAACGGCATTTCGGTAACCTGCGATACGGCGCCCCAGTATTTTTCGATGACATCGGATGATTTGCTCTTTTACGGCAACAATGTCAAACTCGGTCATCCGTTAAGATCGGTCAAAGACCGTGACGCGATTGCCGACGCGATTGCCGACGGCACCGTCGATGCGATATCATCCGACCATACCGCCGTGACATCGGAAGAGAAAAACGTGCCGTTTGAAAAGGCATCCTGCGGAATGCTCGGTCTGCAAACCGCATTCCCGGTTTCACTCTGCTCTCTCGTATGCACCGAAAAAATCGATCTTTACAGGCTCTATGAGCTGATGTCGAAAGTCCCCGCCGAAATCGTCGGCAAGACCGCCGAAATAAAAGTCGGCGCGCCCGCGTCTTTCGCGGTCTGCGATATAGACAGCGAATACACATTCGAGCAGTCGATGCTGATCTCCGACCGTCTTGTAAGCAATTCTCCCTATCTCGGTCAGGTGCTTATCGGCAAAATATTGAAGCTTTTCTGATTTTATTATCCGTATCCTGCGATACGGCTCTGCGGATGCGGACGGAAAATCCGCCTGCATCCGCAGATATTCGGTAATATGGTGCGTCAAATTTTTATTTTTCAAAAATTCGAAAATTGTCTTGACAAATGCGTGACGTTGTGTTATAATAATCGAGCGGTCCGGAAAATGCCGGCGTGGCGGAACAGGCAGACGCATCGGACTTAAAATCCGGTGGGACGAGAGTCTCGTACCGGTTCGATCCCGGTCGCCGGCACCAATCCGCCGAAAATTCAATATCGCGGGGTAGAGCAGTTGGTAGCTCGTCGGGCTCATAACCCGGAGGTCGTGAGGTTCAAGTCCCACCCCCGCAACCATGAATAAATATCCACCCGCATAGCGGGTGGTTTTTCATTTTCGGGCAAAGCCCTAAT
>CAZHPU010000220.1:0-2972 GCA_964534435.1 uncultured Lachnospiraceae bacterium
ACACTTTCGTCAATCGGAAATCACGCTTTTGAAAATGATTCCGCACTCACTGTTGTGACAATTCCCGCGGCTGCCGAGAATGCCGCCGAAAGCGCTTTTGACGGATGTACCGCGCTTCGGACGGTAAAAGGATACGAAACGGGATTCGGCACCGCCGAAAAGATTGCCGAAAACAGCGGCGCATCATATATCACCGCCAAAAAAGTGCTTGCCTATTATAAACGTTACAGCGGCATAAACTGGTATATATATACCGACGGAACGCTGATTGTTTCGGGAATAGGAAAGGTCGGCGACTCGGTTGCGGACGACCTCGACTCATACAGCTCGATTATCATAAGCGCGGAAATCGGGGCGGGCATAACCGAACTGCCCGATGAAATTCTCGCGGGCGCGAAAATTCTGAAAAGTGTGAAGTTCCTCGGAGAAACTCCGGTGACGGTCGGCAAATATGCTTTTTCCGACTGCGCAATGCTCACCGAACTCGATATACCGCGCGGCTCGAAATACGGGCAGGGCGCGTTTACGGGTACGCCGATTATCGAGTAAAAGATTAAAAAAATTAAGAGCGGAAGGCCGATTTTCGGTCTTCCGCTCTTGTCTCTTGTTTTTAAGTGTTTCTCGAAACCCAAAGATATGCGAGATATGGAATATCTTTCGTGCGCGCCCAAATATTGTCGAATTCACGGAGCATCAGCGGATTTGTCGAAGTTCCGAACTCAACGGTAACCGACGGTATGCCTATCTTAATGCACCAATCTTTAAGTCCTGCGGTGCTTGTACCCGACTGAGGCGCGATTACATAGCCCGACCTGCCCGCGATATATCTCGCGATTTTGTTGCTTTTGTCGTTTGTCTCCGTATAGTCTTTATAGGATGCGTAGATGTACGAGCCCGATGTGTGATAGCAGAGCACGGTATCGAAATTCTCCGAACGGATGTAGTCGGCAACCGCTTTTGCTTCCGCGGCCGATTCGGGGGCAGTACCCTTGTAGCTCATGTATGACGGTCTGCCCGTAGAGCCGAGATATCCGCCGTAACTCTCCCAGTCGGCATCGAAATTCGCATTCAGATCGACGCCTTTGGCGTTTGCCTTCCATTTTGCCGCATATGACGAGCCGTATCTTTTCTTGAACTCGTCGGGGATTTTACCCGATGTGACAATGTATGCGCCGTCGGGATTTGTAAACGGAAGAAAACATATGCAGACATCATCGAGCATCTGCGAAATCGTAACCTCGCCGAGTGATGATACGGTATCGCCGTGCGAAAGAAGATATTCAATCTGCGCCATGGCAAGGACGGCGGTCATATATTCTCTGGCATGGATTGCCGCCGAAATGAAAATGCGGTTGTCCGAGTCGGGATTGCCGACTACCGCTACGGTCATGTCTCTGCCTTCTTCGCTTTTTCCGATTGATTTCAGACTGATTTTTCCGGGATAAAGACTCACAAGCTCGGCAAGATCTTCCTGCATCTCATAATAATCGTAATCTTCGGATACGTTGACAACCGAAATGTCGCTTTTGTATCCGTTTTCGTTCGACTGTACGATATATGCCGCGAGTGCGTAGCCGTAACTGCCGTTGTATTCGCAGTAGGCGAATTTTTCGGTAAAAAACATCACCTTGACTTTTTCGCCTTTTGCGACACGGATTACCGAATCCGAATCGGTCGACGGCTCTTTTCGAAGCGAAATCGCCTCATTGCAGTCGACAATCCAGCTTTCGCATTCATGTACTCCGCTGCTGTCAACCGTGGTTGTCGCGGCAAGCGTATATTCGTCGCTGTCCGCATAATTGTACCATTCGTCATCGAGATATCTTACCATACCCGACTGCAGCATCGCGTCGTCGATAATCTGCGCGTTTTCTTTTGCCGCCGCCGTCACTCCGCTTGAATTTCTCTCTTTGTTTTCGCCGAAGAAATCGGAGGGAAGCTCAATGCTGCCGCCGTCCGACTTTACTGCCGAAACAGATACCGCATCGGCGTTGTTGAAACGCAGATATTTTCCCGCTGACGGTGTGGTCATGCATTCGGGCTGTGTGTAATAAAGCGACATCTGCGCTTCAAGCGGACGGAACGCATCCCAAATAACGAGCCTTAACCCCTTTTCGGCAAGAAGTTTTGCGGCATTTTCGAGTTTTTTTACGGTGCCGTATCTCAGATACGCATCGTCAAATTTGTATATCTGTGTTCCCGTGCTGTTGTTTGTGCTCCCGTAGCGGATGTCTATTACGACATCTTCGATGTAGTCGGCAACGCGGACTATAACGTCATCCGATTCGGGCGGAACGGCAGGTGCCCATTTTTCGGCGGTTGTAACCGCGGCTTTTTGCTCGGTTGTTACCGCATTATTTTTTTTTGTGGTTTCGGCTTTTGATGTCGTCTCCGACATCATCGATTGACAGCCGGCGAGCAGGGAAGATGTAAAAATCGCCGAAGCCAATAAAAACGCTGTTGTGCCTTTCAGATTGAACATTGAATCGAGGGTCCTCCGTTGGTGGCTTGACTTGCAAGCCGCAAAAAGGTTTTTGTTGTTTTTTGTGGTTTATTAAAATTTAATCGGCGGCTCAGAATATAAATCCGCCTCCGCAGTCAAATAAATCTTCCGAATTTTCAAAACCCGTAAGAGCGTGCGGAATATAGCCGTGACTCTTCACAAAATCAATCATTTTGCCGCCGTCGGGATGACCGAGCGGATTTCCGAAGAAAAAGAGATGCTTTCCGCATATAAGGGTTGCTCCGCCGATGAAGCCGTATCCGTATCCGTTGAGAACTATTCCCCCCGGCGTTATTTTCAGCACATCCGCCCCGAGCTTTGAAAGAATATCCGCGAGAGCGGCATCGGCGGTAATCGCTCCGCCGTCCAAAAGACAGACCGAGCATCGCGCGTATCCCTGTTTTGCGTAAATTTCGGAAAGACCGAGCTTTTTAAGTTCGTCGGGCATCATATCGGTTCTGCCGATGAT
>CAZHPU010000221.1:0-2971 GCA_964534435.1 uncultured Lachnospiraceae bacterium
TTACTAAATCATACAACAAGAAAAAGGGCAACATTCAGCTGCCCGGATTCCGCAAAGGACATGCTCCCCGCAACCTTATTGAGAAAATGTACGGAAAAGGATTTTTCTACGAGGACGCTCTTGAAGAACTTATTCCCGCCGCTTATGAAGAGGCACTCAAAGAGTCGGGCGTAAAAGCGGTATCCGCTCCCGAATATGATGTCAAATCGGCATCCGAAGAAGATGGTGTTGTATTCACCGCAAAAGTCGATACAAAACCCGAAGTTGAAATTTCGGATTACAAGGGCATAGAAGTTACCCGCACACAGGAAGAAGTTACCGATGAGGCAGTAAAAGCCGAAATCGACCGTGTTCGCGAGCGCAATTCGAGAACATCCGATATCGAAGGTGTTCCCGCCGCAATCGGTCACACGGCAAACATCAATTACGAAGGATTTAAGGACGGCGTTCCGTTTGACGGCGGAAAAGGCGAGGACTTCGATTTGAAGCTCGGCTCGGGCACCTTTATCCCCGGATTTGAGGATGCGATTGTCGGTCACAATGTAGGCGAAGAATTCGACGTCAATGTCACATTCCCCGAAGATTATCACGCAAAAGAACTTGCAGGCGCACCCGTTGTATTCAAGACCAAGATTAACGCTCTCAAAGAAACCACCCTTCCCGACTTCGACGACGAATTTGTAAAAGATGTTTCCGAATTCGATACAGTTGCCGACTATGAGAAGGACGTTAGAGCCAAACTTGAAAAGAACGCTTCCGACAAAGCCGACAACGAAGTCACCGAGCAGGTGGTTAACGCTCTTGTTGAAAAGCTTGTTGCCGACATTCCCGAATCGATGTATGTAAACGAAACCGAAAATCAGGTTCGCGACTTTGACAGCAGACTCCGCATGCAGGGCCTTAAACTTTCCGATTATGTGAAGTATATGGGCATCACGCTTGACCAGCTTCGCGAAAGAATGCGTCCTCAGGCCGAAAAGCAGGTTAAACTCCGTCTTGCTCTCGAGAAGATTGCTCAGCTTGAGAACATCGAAGTAACCGATGAAGAAATCGAAGCCGAAATGAAGCGCCTTGCCGATACATATTCGGTTGAACTTGACCGTGTAAAGTCGCTTGTCGATCCCGAAGATATCAAAGCGGATCTTGCAGCCGACAAGGCTCTTAAACTCTGCAGAGAGTCGGTCACCGTAAAGGCATAAAGTAAAAAATCATAAATAACATCAATAAGGGCGCGTCCGATGCGTGAAACGAGTTTTCTTTCGCATTGCTGTGTCCTTATTGTTGTAATATCAACTAAATAATAAAACAAATAATAACGGAGGAAAAAATGGCACTTGTACCAACCGTAATCGAAAAAACATCCGGCGGCGAGCGCGCCTATGATATTTATTCAAGACTTCTTAACGACAGAATTATTTTTCTGTCCGACGAAGTCAACGATGTAACCGCTTCTATTGTCGTAGCTCAGCTTCTCTTCCTTGAAGCGCAGGATCCCGACAAAGACATCTCGCTCTACATAAATTCACCCGGCGGATCGGTTACCGCGGGATTCGCAATTTATGACACAATGAATTTCATCAAATGCGATGTTTCGACAATCTGCATCGGACTTGCCGCAAGCATGGGAGCATTTCTCCTTTCAAGCGGCGCAAAAGGCAAGCGTCTTGCTCTGCCGAACAGCGAAATAATGATTCATCAGCCTCTCGTCGGAGGTATGCAGGGTCAGGCAACCGACATCAAAATTCATGCCGATCAGCTTCTGCGTACAAAAGACAATCTCAACCGTATTCTTGCGGCAAACACGGGCAAGTCTGTTGAAGAAATCGCCGCCGCCACCGAACGCGACAACTTTATGACTGCAAAGCAGGCTGCCGAATACGGACTTATCGACCGCGTTATCGAAAAGAGACTTTGATTTTTCATCGGAAAATGCCCAATTTACTATAAAAACACGGTGAGGTAATAATGTCCAACGAAACAAATGACAGCAAAACAGGCGGCTCATCCGAGCGCAAGATACACAGATGCACATTCTGCGGAAGAAGCGAGAGTCAGGTTGCGTATCTAATACCCTCGTCTACCGGTGCATTCATATGTGATTACTGCATTGAAGCTTGCGCCGAATTTCTCGATCGGGAAGAACAGCTTGCCCGTGAATCGGACGGAGAGCCGACATCTCTTGAAGAGCTGCCGAAGCCTGCCGAAATAAAGGCAATGCTTGACGAATATGTAATAGGTCAGGATAACGCAAAAAAAGCGCTTTGTGTTGCCGTATACAATCATTACAAACGTATTCTTTCGATAGCCGAGAAGGCCGACAGCGAAAAAAAGAAGAAAAACGCCGACAGCGAGAGCGAACCCGAAGTTGAAATTCAAAAATCGAATGTTCTTCTTCTCGGTCCGACCGGAGTCGGAAAAACATACCTTGCGCAAAACCTTGCAAAAGCGCTGAAAGTTCCGTTCGCGATTGCCGATGCGACAACACTTACGGAAGCGGGATATGTAGGCGATGATGTTGAAAACATTCTTCTTCGTCTTATCCAGGCAGCCGATTATGATGTAACTCTTGCCGAAAAAGGCATCATTTACATTGACGAGATAGACAAAATCGCACGCAAGAGCGAGAGCAGATCGATTACACGCGATGTTTCGGGCGAAGGCGTTCAGCAAGCACTTTTGAAAATACTCGAAGGAACGGTTGCGAATGTTCCCCCGCAGGGCGGAAGAAAGCACCCGAATCAGGAGTTTATACACATAAATACCGAAAATATACTTTTCATTTGCGGAGGGGCGTTTGAAGGCCTTGACGAAATAATCAAATCAAGAGTATCGGTAAAATCGGGTATAGGATTCGAAGGCGAAGTCGCATCGAAAACCGAGCTCGAGAATAAAAACTATCTTGCAGATGTAATTCCCCACGACATTGTCAAATTCGGACTTATTCCCGAACTTGTCGGCAGACTTCCCGTGA
>CAZHPU010000222.1:0-2958 GCA_964534435.1 uncultured Lachnospiraceae bacterium
GAAAAATCGGTTCTTACCCATAACGGCCCGAAAAACGCCGATGAGACAAAGGCCGCAGAGCCGAAAAAAGAGGAGAAAACGCTTGCCGACGGCACATATCTCTTCACATCGGCAACCTGCCCGAACTGCAAGCTGGCAACCGCTCTTCTCGATAAGGCGGGAGTTAAATACGAGAAGATTCTCGCTTCCGACAATGTAGAGCTGACCGAGTCGCTCGGAATCAAGCAGGCACCGACGCTTGTTGTCATAAAAGACGGTGAGGTCACGAAATTTACCGGAGTCGGCCCGATAAAGAAGCATATCGAAGGCTGATTTCGAACAAACGCGAAGAAGTGAGCGGCGAAATTTCCGCCGCTCACTCGCTTTATAAGAGATATTTGTGAGGATTTGTTATGTATGATATTATAATAATCGGCGGAGGTCCCGCAGGACTTACCGCGGCGATATATGCCCGCCGCGCAGGCAAAAAAGTCGCTGTACTCGAAAAATCTGTTTTCGGCGGACAGATAACATTTTCGCCGAAAGTCGAGAATATTCCCGGATTCGTAAGCGTCACCGGCAACGAATTTGCCGAAAAACTTGTCGAGCAGGCGCTCGAACAGGGCGTGGATTTCGAAATGACCAATGTTCTGAAAATCAAAAACGGACCGGTAAAGACGGTAGTTACCGAGGACGGCGAGTTTGAGGCTCCCGCGGTGATCATCGCGACCGGCGCAAAACACCGTCTTATCGGACTTGAGGGAGAGGAAGAGCTTATCGGCGAGGGAATATCTTTCTGTGCGGTATGCGACGGCGCATTTTTCAAGGGCAAGGACGTTGCGGTAATCGGCGGCGGCAATTCGGCGCTACAGGAGGCTTTGCAGCTTTCCGAAATCGTAAGCCATGTCTACATTGTTCAGAATCTCGATTTTCTGACGGGCGAGGAAATGCTCTGCCGTCAGATTGAGGAAAAAGACAACATCGAGGTGATTATGAGTTCGGTCGTCGTCGGTCTTATCGGCGAAAAATCGCTTGAGGGAATCGTAATCGAAAACGCGAAAGACGGCAGCAGAATGGAACTTGACATCGACGGTATGTTTATCGCCATCGGACTTGTTCCGCAGAATGAGCCGTTTGCCGATGTCATAAAGCTCGACGGGCGCGGATATGCCGATTATGACGAAAACTGCACGACCGAGTCGGACGGAATTTTTGTCGCCGGCGACTGCCGCCGCAAAAATATCAGACAGGTTACGACCGCCGCCGCAGACGGTGCGGTTGCCGCTCTTGCCGCATGCAGATATCTTGACAGCTGACTTTGCGTTTGCGGCATGAGGTAAATATGAAAGACAAACTTCGGCAGACTCTGCTGCCGCTTATAACATCGTTTATATGGGGCGCCGCCTTCGTTGCGCAGGAAATATGCGCCGAAAACAATATCGGGGCGTTCACCTTCAACACCGTAAGGTATCTGATTGCGGTGATATTTCTGACATTCGTCATCGCCGCAGGCAGAATATTCGGACGGCGGAAAAACGACACTGCCGCCGACGGCGCCGACAACGGCAAAAAAACAAAATCAAAAAAATCGCTCATTATCGGCGGCATACTCTGCGGTGCCGCTCTCACCGTCGCCTCCAATTTTCAGCAGGCGGGAATGTCGGCGGGTACGGACGCGGGCAAAGCGGGATTTATTACCGCGCTCTATGTCGTGCTTGTGCCGATTTTCGGACTTTTCTTCGGGAAAAAGCTGAATTTTCATACGGTAATCGCGGTTGTGCTTTCGGTCGCGGCGCTCTATCTGCTCTGCATCAAAGGCAGTCTGACGATTGCGCCCGGTGATCTGCTGATTTTGATCTGCGCCGTCTGCTTCGCGGGACATATTCTGATAATCGACCGCTTCTCCGCCGACTGCGACGGAATTCTGCTCAGCACCGTACAGTTTCTGACGGCCGGACTGCTGTCGGGTATCGGTATGTTCATCTTCGAAAAGCCCGATTTGTCGGTGATTTTCGCATCGGCTCTTCCGCTGCTCTATGCGGGAGTGTTTTCCTGCGGAATAGGGTATACTCTCCAGATTATCGCGCAGAAAAACTCGAATCCGACCGTTACATCGGTTCTGCTCAGTATGGAAAGCCTTTTTTCGGTTATCACAAGCGCGGTTATTCTGCATCATAAAATGACCGTTTCCGAATATATCGGATGCGCGCTGATGCTCGCCGCCGTGATAATCACTCAAATCCCAACACCCGCGGAGAGAAAGAGAAAAGCGGAACAAAACGAATAAAAACAAAAAATCACCCGATGAAAATCGGGTGATTTTCTTGTTTAAGATGCCGATTCGGCGGTCAGCTCTTCTTTGCGGTACTGTAAAGTGTAGAGATTGTAATATTTTCCGCCTTTTTCTATCAGCTCGTCATGCGAGCCTTCTTCGACGATTCTGCCGTGCGACAGCACGATTATGTTGTCGGCGTTTCTGATTGTCGACAGTCTGTGCGCAACAATAAGCATGGTGCCGATATTTTTCATTCGGTTGAGACTGTCCTGAATCAGCTGCTCGGTTTCGGTGTCGATGTTCGCGGTCGCCTCATCGAGAATCATAACCGACGGCTTGTGGATTATCGCCCGCGCGAAAGACAGAAGCTGACGCTGACCTGCCGAGAAGTTGTTGCCGCGCTCGCGCACAGGCTCGTCAAGCCCCGCTTCGAGCCTTGATATGAACTTGTCGGCGTTGACATATCGGCATGCCGCCATGATTTCGTCATCCGATATATTCTCTTCGCGCAGAATTATGTTGCTTCTGATTGTTCCCGAAAAGAGGAAAACGTCCTGAAGCATTTGCCCGAAGTGACGGCGCAGCGACGATGTTTTGATTTTTCTGATGTCGATGCCGTCAATCAGAATTTCGCCCTTCTAAAATTCGTAGTTGCGGCAGATCAGCGAGAGAATCGTCAAAACATCGTCGCTGCGCCGTCACTT
>CAZHPU010000223.1:0-1090 GCA_964534435.1 uncultured Lachnospiraceae bacterium
CGCTCGGAGCGGTCATAGCGGTCGCTTCTCTCGCGGCGCGGGCGATCGTAGCGGTCGCTCTTTTCGCGGGCGGGGCGCTGATACTGCGTGGGGTCGAAGGCCACGATGTCCTCCGGCTCCTTTTCGGTGAGCTTTACGATGGCGGGCTTGGCACCGATGCCGAACACGCCCTTGGTTTCGTTCTGTACGATGGAAATCTCCACCTCATCAAGCGAGAGGCCGAGCTCCTCAAGGCCGCGGAAAATCGCCTCATCAACGGATTTTCCGCTTGATTCGATTGTTCTCATGTTAAGATTCCTCCTTTGCAGGGTCAACACGCGGGAATTTCTTGTTGAGGATGAGGCTGCTTGCAAGCGAGGTCAGGCTGCTCATGATCCAATAAACCGCGAATGCCGCGTTGCTGGTCAAGCAGAAAATGAAGCTCATCGCGGCATTTTTCGAAACATTCCTTTTCGCGTACCTCTTTCCAAAATTCGGGGCCCATTCCTTTTCCGAGCAAATCCATAAAAGTTTTCCTTTCGCCGTGTAAATTATTTTCCCGTTCGGTTTTTATAATCGGCCCATACTGTTTCAAACCAGACGTCGCGCTTCGGTATCTCTCTCGCGGGCCTTATGTATGAGTGAGATTTTCCGCTTTCGATATATGTCATAACAACGCAGTTTTCGCCCTCGTGTCTGTCGGCAATTTCGGCGTCGGTATCGGTTATGCACGATCCTCTGCTTCCGTATCTGTCTGCGGAAAGTCTCATGGCATCTGCCGCCGCCGATGTTGTCATGACCGAGTCATAGCTTTTCAGCATATCCGGAATATCCGAGACGCCGTCGAGTTCATATCCGCCGAAGAATCCGCTTAAAAGCTTTTCGGCGCGGGCCTTTATATCGTCAAGCATATCAGCCGCTCTCATGTTTGCCCCGTATCTGTCCATATCGGCACGCAGCTTTTCGGCTTCGTCACGGCTGTTTCCTTCCCCGTGCATCGCCGTATCTATCTTTCCGTACAGCTCTGCCGCACAGTCCGAAAGAGCCGATTTATCGATATTTTCGCCGACGTCTTTTCCGTATGCGATATGCTCTGCCGCACGCATTGAGC
>CAZHPU010000223.1:1100-2947 GCA_964534435.1 uncultured Lachnospiraceae bacterium
CCGCCGCTTCACCCGCGACATACAGCCCATTGATTCTTGTCTGCCAGTCGCTGTCGACCGAAATTCCTCCGTTGCAGTGCTGGGCGCATACGGCAATTCTCAGTTTGTCCGCCGAAATATCTATGCCGTGACTTTTGTAAAGCTCGACTGCCGCACTGTTCATATGCATAAGCCGACCGATGGGGCTATTCTGAACCGCTCCCGATGATAAGAGATATTTTCTCGCCTCTTCGGGAAGAGCGTCGACAGATTCGAAGTTCCGCGGATTTCTTGTAAAATCAAGATATACCCGTCTGCCCTTGGATGTTTCCCTTTGAACTGCCGCGTCTATTTCGGACGAACCAGGAAGTTTTGCCGCCGAAAACGGCCATTCGTATCCTTTCCTGAATTGATAAAGCAGAATTTTATCTTTTTCTATGTAATCCTCGAGAAATTCTCTCTCTCTGCCCGATTCGTCGATGCTCACATAACGGGGCAGTACCTGCTGATAGGTTCCCGAAACATTCCATCTGAAATCAATCGATGCAAGCCCGTACTGCCACTCCTGCAGATTTGCCGCCTCCGCACCCGCGTCAAGCGCCATGCCGCTCATCCCGTGCTGACTTTCGGGATAAACGGTGTTTTTGTATATTCCCGCAGGGCCGCCGGTCGCGAGGATTATGTTTTTGCATTCAAACAGCGTAATTCCGTAATTTTCGCCGAGATTTTTTGTGTCAACCGCGCACAGTCCGCAGACTCTGCCGTCATTTACCGCGATTTTAACGGCGAGCATACAGTCGATTATTTGAATGTTTTTCGACCGTACGCTTTTTTCGAGCGCTTCGGTCATCTCTTTTGATGTAAGCGGACCTGCCGATGTTGCCCTGCATTTCGGATCGTTATCGGTTTTGTATCCGACATATTCGCCGTAGCGGTTTGTCGGGAAGCCGACGCCGAGACTTGCAAGTTTCATAAAGCATTTTACCGAATTTGCGGCTTCGGCAAGAGCGATGTCGCCGTCGACTCCGACACCCGAAAAAAGCGTCATTGCCATCTCTTCGACCGAATCTTCCGAATCGGATGCAAGCGACAGCTTGTAATAGGTCTGCTTGTCGCTGCCCGCGTTTCGTGATGTGCCCGAATTTATGCCTTCGGTGATTATGACCGTATCGGTTTTGCCGAGTGTGTACAGCCGATCGGCACAGTTGAACGCCGCGCATCCCGAACCGACCACAACATTTTCGACTTTGTACAAATCAAACCGTCTGCCCGAAATTTCGAGTTTTTCTTTTTTCATATCCGATTATACCTTTTTGCGTTTTCGATTTCGATTTTATAATCTTCTGATATTGAATCCGCCGTCGGCGTTGAACACCGTTCCCGTGCCGAAATCAAACAGTCCGCTGCATGCGCCGAGAACGCATTTCGCAACATCTTCGGGTACGCCCATTCTTTTTGTGGGTGTTATACCGTCGGATATGAGCTTTTCGTATTTGTCCTTTACGGAGGCGGTCATGTCGGTAAGTATTATCCCCGGTTTTACCTCAAAAACGGGGATGCCGTATTCGGCGAGCCGATCGGCGAAAAGTTTTGTCGTCATCGAAATCCCCGCTTTCGAGATGCAGTATTCTCCGCGCGAGGTTGACGATGTGTATGCCGAGACCGATGATATGTTCACTATCCTCGGCCTGTAATCGTCGAGGTTACGCTTCTGCATTTCAATCATGACGCCCGCGAAAAGCTGACACATAAAAAATGTGCCCTCGCAGTTTATTTTGAAAACTCTCTCAAAACTCTCTTCGGTTGTTTCGAGTATGTCCATACGGACTTTCGGAGCAACTCCCGCATTGTTGACGAGAACGTCGATT
>CAZHPU010000224.1:0-2943 GCA_964534435.1 uncultured Lachnospiraceae bacterium
GCGCCGCAAAGTCCGAGCTCACGGATGCATTTCGTCACAAATCCCGATCCCGCCGTGCCGTCCGCGAGCATTGCCTTCTCATCGAAAAAGACGGCGGCATCACAGTCGGGCGTGTCCGCTCCGCTATCGCAAATCTCACGCATTTTTTTCATGAGCGACATGTAGTCGGGATCGTCGTACCAGCCGCCCCACATATCGAACCACCACATCCCGTAGCCGTGAAGCATCGCCCGGCAGAAACTCAGTTTGAGCTGTTCGGCGGCTATGCTCTTTTCCTGTCCGAGCCAGACAGGTCTCGTGTAATTCGGATGATTGTGTACATATCTTGAAAGATGTGTCCTTATATCGTTCTCGGCAAGATAGAGTTTTCGGTGATGCCGAAGCGATGCGATCGGAAGCTGCGGATATGGATCGATTCCGGGGGCGCGGTCGTCCATATAGCTCGCGGGGGATGAGAGAAAATCGATATTTTCGCATTCGAGCAGCCGCCCCAGCGCGTGGTGACAGACATATCTGTCGAGAAAAACATAGCCGTAGAAACTGCCCACGAGCTTTTTGCCGCCCGTAATCTTCTTGACGGCGGCGGCGAGATCTTCGATTCTCCCCGCAATGAGCTCCGACATAAACTCATAATAATTTTCCGCGTTTTTTTCGAGCCCGTTTTCTTCGCAGTAACCGAGAAATTTTTCTTTCGCCCTCGGTCCGTAGCCCGACTGCGGATCGATCGGGAGCCATTCCTCGGTATTTCCCGCCGCAAGCTGATAGCCGATGATATGCTCGGCGTAGCGGCTGTTTTCAATGTAGTTTATAAGCAGGGTAAGACAGCGTTTTACCTCGTCCGCCCATATGTCGGACGCGAAAGAAAACCGCTTTCTTTCGTTAAATCCCGCGCTGCAAAGCTCGTCGGGATGCGCCTTCTCCCACGCCTCGGATAAATTCATATTGACGCGCGGAAAAATATATGCGTCGGGGCAGGCATCGAGAATCTCGTCGAAATTTTTGTCGACGATGCCGAAATCGGGCTCATCCCGCTCGAAAATTCCTTTTTGAAAGACCAGCACGGGGGCTGCCTCGTTGATCGGCATTTCCGAAAAATTCAGATTGACCGAATAAAGATTCACCCCGATTTTCGCGAAATCCGCATAGTGATTTCGGCTTGTTATGTAGGTTATGTACGCCATTTCGGGAATCGGACCGCCGTTCACCGTTATTTCGGGAAGACCGCGGACATTTTCGACTTTTGCAATCATATCGTATCTCCTTGCCTTGTCATATAAAACGAAGAGAGGGGCGTTTTCGCAAAGCCTCTCCCTTCGTTTTGATTTTTATTTGTCTGTGATGAAGAGTACGCCGAGTGTGCCCGGTCCGCAGTGTGTCGAGATTCCGCATCCCGCGCGTGTGACATAGATGTTCTCGAAATTATATTTCGAGCGGAGCAGTGCCGATACATCGTCAATCTGCTTCTGCGATACGCCCGAATGGGTGATGAAAATCTTTTCGGTGTTCATCGCCTCGACGTTTATCGCGTCCTCGGCATATTTCAGCACGACCTTGTCCATCGGGCCGCGGTATTTTTTGCCGACCGACATTTTGCCGCTCGCATTGTCGACGACGATTTCGGGATGAAGTCTCAATGCGTTCGCGCCGAACATGGCAAGAGCCGAGCATCTGCCGCCCTTGTAGAGAAATTCGAGCGTGTCGATGACAAATGACGCGTGAACTCTGTGCTTTATTTCGTCAAGCTCGCGTACGATGTCGGCGGCGGCCATTCCTTTTTCGATTCTCTTTGCCGCCTCGATTACGAGAAGTCCGGATCCTGTCGAGAGATTGCAGCTGTCGACCGCAAAAGCTCTGCCCGGGAAAGATTCGGCGGCAAGACGGCAGTTGTTGTAGGTCGCCGACAGCCCCGATCCGAGATTTACGAAAATAACGTCGTTTCCTTCGTCGATATATTTCTTGAAAACCGCCTCATATTCGGCGACATTTGTTGCCGATGTGTGCGGAAGCAGACCTTTATCATGATAGACGGCATACATGTCGTCGGGTGTCAGATCAACCCCGTCATGATATTCCTTGTCGTCGAGAATGACGGTAAAGGGATTTATGACAACATGAAATTTCTCGACAAGTTCGGGAGAAAGATCGCAGGTACTGTCGGCACAGAGTATGATTTTTCTTTCGCTGTTTTCCATATAAAAAATTCCTTTCATCGGCGCGCCGAGCGCCCGATTTGCGGCGTTTTCACGACCGCCTTGTTATTTTATCATATGATTTTTTCAATGTCAAGATTTTCACGGTTTTTTTTGACATTTTGCGGCTTTTTTGCGATTTTCACCCTTTTCACCGAATTTTTTCGAAATATTCTTCCGACTTGACAAGCCCGCGCCGTTATGGTATTATTTATTAAGGAAGAAATTTTACCGAAAATTCTGCGGAAACGGGTTTTTATATATGAGAATATTTGGAAAAAATACCGATAAAATAAAATTTGCCGCCGCGGCGATGCTTCTCGCCGTCCTGCCGACACTTCTTTTCGGATGCGCCGAGACCGAAAGCGACAGCTCGTATGTCGAAAAAATAGCAAAGCTCGAAGATGAGCGCGCCGAACTTGCCGAAAAAAGGGAAGCGCTGACCGTCGAAATCTCGCCCGACGCCGTCCTCGCCCTCTGCTTTGACAGCATATCCGAAAGGGTATATTCGGTCGCATCCCCGATGCTCTCTCAAAGGGGATTTGCCGCCACTCTCGTGCTGAAAGGCGGCGAACTGCCGGGCGAAGAGGGCATGATGAGCCTTGACGAGATGAAAACTTTGCTCGATGCGGGCTGGGAGCTCGCGCTCGGCGACAGCGGCGAAAAAGCCGAAAGCGCAGACGAACTCGCCGCCTATATCGACAGCCGAATTGCCGAAATCGAAAATCTCGGTCTGCCCCGCCCGACATCATTC
>CAZHPU010000225.1:0-2943 GCA_964534435.1 uncultured Lachnospiraceae bacterium
AATCGATGCCCGATCTTTATATAACGGTCGAGGTAAACGAAAACTGCGCCGTTACCGTAAGTTCCGGCCGCTCGAAATTCGAGCTTCACGCGCTTGACGGCGAAACATTCCCGAATATCCCTACACTTTCGGGCGAGAGAGGATTTATCATCGAGGGCGGACTGCTCAAAAAGATGATCGCGCAGACATCTTTTTCAATCGGCTACGGCAACGACATCAGACCGATGCTCTGCGGCGCCTGCTTCAATATCACCGACGACGGCATAAAAATCGTCACCTGAGACAGCAACCGCCTCTCGGTCAGAGAAAAACATCAGAAAATCGAGAACAGAAACAGCGACAGCTCGAATCTCGATCTCAAATTCATCGTGCCGGGCAAGACGGTCGGTCAGCTCACAAGACTTATCGACGACGACGAAAACGTAAATATCATGCTGACACGCAAGCATGTCATATTCAAGCTCGAAAATATGACATTTTTCTCGCGTCTTATAGATTCGGAATATATCGACTACGAAAGAGTCATTCCGAAAGGCAGAGAAACGGTCGCCGTCATGGAAAGAGCCGATCTGCTCTCATCGCTTGAAAGAGCATCGCTTGTAACCGAAGATAAGGCGCTCGGTCAGGCGAAATCTTATGTTAAAGCGACAATCGAGGACGGAAAAATCAAAATCGAGTCGAAATCGGTCAACGGATCGGTCTATGACGAACAGAATATCGAAAAGAGCGGCGCCGATCTCGTAATCGGATTCAACTGCAGATATTTCATCGACGCTCTGCGCGCCGCCGATACCGATAAAATCGAGATTATCTTTAACGGACAGCTTACGTCGATTATCGTGAAACCCGTCTATAAAGATGACGAAAAGGACAAAGGCGAGGATTATCTCTATATGATAAGCCCGGTAAGAATGAAATAATATCAAAAATAAAGAAAAAGGTCGGCTCGTATGATAGCTGAAAAGGCGGCCTACCGCGATTTCCGCAACATAAAAGAAGAAAATATCACTTTTTCGGACGGCGTAAACATCATCTGCGGCGACAACGCGCAGGGCAAGACCAACGCGCTCGAGGGAATATACATAATGGCGGGCTGCCGTTCGCACAGAGCGGCAAAAGACGCCGAAATGATAGCTTTCGGAAAAGAGAGCGCCGACATCACGCTCGTCTATGAGGGCGGCGGCAGAAAAAACGAACTTTTTATGCGGCTTGCGGCGGGAAAAAAGAGAATATGCAGAAAAAACGGGCTGACGCTCGGAAAAACATCAGAATTTATCGGCAATTTCAGAGCGGTGCTGTTCACACCCGAACATCTCTCGATTATAAAAAGCGGGCCGTCCGAACGGCGGCTGTTCGTCGATTCGGCACTATGTCAGATTTACCCGAAATACACGGCGGCATTGCAGGGAGTAAGCCGAACGCTTTTGCAGAGAAACAAGATTCTGCGGCTTGTGAGCGAAGAAAAAATCACGGCAAAAGACGCCGATACCAATATCGAGGTCTGGAGCGAGGAGCTTGCGAAATTCAGCGAGACCGTCTCGAAAATGAGATTCGACTATGTAAGGCGGCTGTCCGAATACGTGAAAATCTTTTTCGAGGAGATGACGGGCGGCAGAGAGTCTGCCGAAATATCGGCGGAAGAGCCGAAATCGGCAGCCGAATTTCTCGAAATCATGAAAAAAGACTATGAGAAAGAGAAAATTCTCGGAACGACTCTGCACGGTGTGCATAAAGACGACATCTCGGTAAAGCTCAACAGTCTTGCGGTCAGGGCATACGGCTCGCAGGGACAGCAGAGATCATGCGCGCTGGCGATGAAACTCGCCGAAGGCGAAATCTCAAAGGAAATCTGCGGCGAATATCCGGTATTTCTGCTTGACGATATTCTCTCCGAACTCGACGAAAAGAGAAAAGAATATATCGTAAAAGGGCTGACCGGCAGACAGGTCATCATCACCGCCTGCACGAAAGACGAAAAAATATTCGGAAAAAACGCGGAAAACACCAAAGTGATATGCTGTGAAAACGGCGTTTATACCGAAATATAAAAAAATATGCGAAAAATTACATTTTGCGGCGGTTTGCGATTTATGTCGCAAAAGAAAAGCGTAAAATAAGATAAGGACAACAAACGGAAGGATCAGATAAAGAAAATGTCGGAAGAAATCAAACATTCACATTATGACGAAAATCAGATACAGGTGCTGGAAGGACTCGAAGCGGTCAGAAAACGCCCCGGTATGTATATCGGCTCGACGTCGCAGCGAGGACTGCACCATCTCGTATACGAAATAGTCGACAACTCGATCGACGAGGCGCTCGCGGGCGAGTGCGATCTCATAAAGGTCACTCTGCACGCCGACGGATCCTGCTCGGTCGCCGACAACGGACGCGGAATACCGAACGGCATTCACCATAAGATGAATATACCGACACCCGAAGTTGTCTTTACCGTTCTGCACGCGGGCGGCAAATTCGGCGGCGAGGGCTACGCCATTTCGGGCGGTCTGCACGGAGTCGGCGCGTCGGTCGTGAACGCGCTCTCGGTCTGGCTCGAATATGAGAACAAAAACAGCGGCGAAAAATGCAGACAGCGGTTCGAACGCGGCAAAACGGCGTCGAAATTCGAAAAAGTCTGCGACACCGACGAGCACGGCCTTTATGTCAGATTTATGCCCGATCCCGAAATTTTCACCGAAACCTGCGAATTCGACTACGAAACCCTGCTGAACAGACTGCGTGAGCAGGCATTTCTCAACGCGGGCGTCAAAATCGTGTTCAGGGACGAGAGAAAAGAAGAAATCAGAGAGGAAACCCTGCATTACGAGGGCGGAATCGTGTCGTTCGTCGAACATCTCAACGCGATAAAGCACTGCGCGATGATTCATCCGCAGGTAATCTATATAAAGGCGCAGAGCGGCTCGAATTCCGCGGAGGTCGCTC
>CAZHPU010000226.1:0-1391 GCA_964534435.1 uncultured Lachnospiraceae bacterium
GAGGATATCGTAAGACTGTGCGCCGATGAGGGAATAACGGTAACCGCAGTTCCCGGCTGCTGCGCCGCGGTTACGGCACTCTCGCTGTCCGGACTGTGTACAAGAAGATTCGTTTTCGAGGGATTTCTCGAGGGGAGCAAAAACGAACGTTCCGAACGTCTCGCAAAGCTCGCCGATGAGAAGCGAACGGTGATTTTGTATGAAGCACCGCACAGAATCGCCGCCACACTCGAAGAAATGAAAAAATATTTCGGAGACAGACCGATTGCACTCTGCAGGGAACTTACAAAACTCAATGAAGAGATTATGCGGACAACGGTGTACGATGCCGCCGATTATTTTGCCGAAAACAGTCCGCGCGGCGAGTATGTGATTGTCATAGACGGCGCGGCAGCATCATCCGATGAACTGTTCTGGCAGGATATGAGTGTTGCGGAACATGTCGGATATTATATGAAAACGGGTATGGATAAAATGTCGGCAATAAAAAAGACGGCAAAAGACCGCGGAGTGGGTAAAAGCGTGATTTATGCCGAGACAGTCGAAAACAGCAGCGATAATGCCGATAATGACGAATAAAAGGAGGCGCGTGCGATGTCGGAAAAGACAAAGGGAAAAGTAATCGCGCAGAATAAAAAAGCATATCACGATTATTTTGTCGATGAGAAATACGAAGCGGGAATCGAACTTTTCGGCACCGAGGTCAAATCGCTTCGTGCGGGACAGGTAAATCTCAGAGACTCGTATTGCAGCGTCGAGGGCGGACAGCTTTTCGTACGCGGAATGCATATATCGCCGTATGAAAAAGGAAATATATTCAATAAGGATCCGCTTCGCGTAAGACGCCTTTTGATGCATAAAAAAGAAATCATAAAACTCGGCTCTGCCGCCGAGATAAAAGGATGCACGCTTGTGCCGCTCTCCCTCTATTTTTCGGGAAGCCACGTAAAAGTCGAGGTCGGAGTCTGCCGCGGTAAAAAACTCTGGGATAAACGCGATACCGAGGCAAAAAATCAGGCAATGCGCGAAATCGAGCGCGAAACCCGAAACAGAAATAAAGGCGGATACGATGTCGACTAAGAAAATTCTTCTGTATCAGCTTGCGGCATTGTCGGCGGTAGCTATGCTCTGCCTTTTTGCCGCCTGCGGAACTCACGAAAATATCAATATAACTCTCATTTCGGATGTAACCGAGAAACCGCAGACGGTAACATCGGATGCCACGGTATCAACCGCCGCACCGATAACATCTCATGTTACATCTGATACCGACGGTGATGCCGTCACTTCTTTCGAAAAAATCACAACCGATGAAAACAAGCCGATAACGAATCCGATAACAACGGCCGAATCGACGGATGTCAAGACCGCGACGGCAAAACCGAAGACCG
>CAZHPU010000226.1:1401-2909 GCA_964534435.1 uncultured Lachnospiraceae bacterium
CCGAGCCGACAACAACGGTAATAACATCGGTCACAACAGCCGCGGTTACAACCGTACCCGTTACAACGGCGGATGCCGAAGCCGCACCGACCGACTCGTCTGCCACGGTCGGATGGATTTTGCAAAAGACAACCCTTTATGCCGATGAAAATCTTGAAACGGCCGCAGATGAAATAGATGCCGGTATCAGCGTCGTGCTACTCGAGAAAAACGAAAATGTATGTTTTGTCGCGGCAGTCGGCGGTAAGTATTATATTTCCGCCGATGATTTCACGGATATAAGACCCGAAGCAGATGTGTCGCTCATGGCGGAAAAAGGCGGTATATACTATAAAGGTACA
Organism: uncultured Lachnospiraceae bacterium; assembly: GCA_964534435.1. GTDB lineage: Bacteria > Bacillota > Clostridia > Oscillospirales > CAG-272 > CAKSQF01. The sequence continues at coordinate 1,743 of CAZHPU010000226.1, forward strand.
AAAGAAACGATAGTCATAGACGCAGGTCATCAGAACACCGCAATGAACGGAAAAGAACCGCTCGGTCCCGGATCGGACGAAATGAAGACAATGCTTTCCAACGGAACGCAGGGAGTCGTAACGGGTACACCCGAATATAAACTTAACCTTGCGGTCGCGCTGAAACTGCGCAATGAGCTTATCGCACGCGGGTATACGGTCGTTATGATAAGAGAAACACATACCGTCTCTCTCAGCAACGCACAGCGCGCACAGATTGCGAATGCCTATGCTGCCGATGCCTTTCTGCGTATCCACGCAAACGGAAGCGGAAGCAGCAGTGTAAACGGCGCCGAAACAATATGTATGACACCCGCTAATGAGTTTAACGCAGAACTCTATGCCGACAGCCGAAAACTATCGGAAGCAATACTCGAAAAATATTGCGAGAAAACGGGTATGAAAAAAGATCCGATTTGGGAAACCGATACCATGACCGGCATTAACTGGTCGGAAGTACCTGTAACACTGATCGAAATGGGATATATGTCGAACGCGGCGGATGACAGACTTATGGCAACCGACGCATTCAAGACCAATGCCGCGGTAGGTATTGCCGACGGACTTGATTTGTATTTTGAAAAGTGAAACAATAAAAAATCTTGACAGAAAACGATTTTCAAGCTATAATAATTTAAGAATTAACGGACACCGTTAAAATTTCAACGGTGCCCGAATATGGGGGCGTAAAGGTTTCGACGGGGATTTTGAAGTAAGATAAGCGGGCAGAGCCGGACAATCTCTTAAAAGGTCCAAACTTAAAAGTAAACGCTAATAATAACGATTACGCTTTAGCTGCCTAATCGCAGCTAAGATGTCGCCACGCGCGACCCGTCCGCCGGAGAGTATCGCGGCTCCGATACGGGCGTCATGCAGCGATGAACGTGAACGGCATTTTCGCCATTGACACCGTCACGCATTAAATGGCTACCGAAACCGCTGACCCGACTGTCGGTCACGGCGGAGGGAAACTTATAAAGGCAGTATGCGCCCGGAGAAAGTTTTGCCGAAAGGTTTTCGGACAGGGGTTCGACTCCCCTCGCCTCCACCATAACCGGACACCGATTTTGATACAAAGCGTATCACGATCGGTGTCCGGTTTCTTTTTGCAAAGTCCTTGATTTACAG
>CAZHPU010000227.1:0-2906 GCA_964534435.1 uncultured Lachnospiraceae bacterium
AAAATGATCTACCTTCGGCTGTTTCTGAGTTTCCTCAAAGTCGGACTGTTCAGCATCGGCGGCGGCTATGCCGCGATGCCGCTGATACAGAGGCAGGGGGTCGAGCGGTACGGCTGGCTCACCATGAACGAATTCACCGACCTTATCACGATTGCCGAAATGACGCCCGGTCCGATATCGGTAAACTCGGCGACATTCGTCGGAATCAGAATCGCGGGCGTTACGGGCGCGATTGTCGCAACCGCGGGCTGTATCCTGCCGTCCTGCTTTATCGTGTCCTTTCTCGGATATATCTATTACAAATACAGGCAGCTGTCGGCGATTAAATCGGTACTCGGCAGTCTGCGTCCCGCAGTTGTCGCGCTTATAGCGTCGGCGGGTCTGTCGATTCTCATTAACGTCGCTTTCGGCGGCTCGGCGGCGGCTCTCGCAAACATAAGTTTTGTCGGCATCGGACTTTTTGCCGCCGCGTTTGCCGCAATCCGCGTATTCAAATTGAGCCCGATTCTGACCATGTTCTGCTGCGGCATACTGCGGCTTCTTCTGAATCTCGCGTTCGGAATTTAGTTTATGATTTTCACAAAAATACAAATATCAAAACGGAGGATTTGTCTATGAAAATGACATTTCGGTGGTACGGCCCGAAAGACAGCATTCCGCTCATGTATATTAAGCAGATACCCGGAATGAGCGGCGTCGTTACCGCCGTCTACGATGTTCCCGTCGGAGAGGTCTGGCCGATGGCCGACATACTCGCCCTTAAAAAAATGTGCGATGACGCGGGACTTGAAATGGAGGTCATCGAGAGCGTACCCGTTCACGAGGATATCAAACTCGGACTGGCGAGCCGTGACCGCTATATCGAAAACTATGCCGCCACAATCGAAAATCTCGGAAAAGTCGGCGTAAAATGCGTATGTTATAATTTTATGCCCGTTTTCGACTGGCTGCGCACCGATCTGCACACAAAGCATCCCGACGGCTCGCAGTCGCTGTCCTATTGCCACGAGGAGCTTATGCGGCTCGATCCGCACAATCTGCATCTGCCCGGCTGGGACGAGAGCTATACGCAGAGTCAGCTCGAAGATCTGCTCGATGCCTATCACGGAATGAGCCATGAAAAACTGTTTGAAAATCTCGTGTATTTTCTGCGAGGAATTATGCCCGCGTGCAGAAAGGCGGGCATAAATATGGCGATTCATCCCGACGATCCGCCGTGGGATATGTTCGGTCTTCCGCGTATTATCACCGGCGCCGACAGCTATGACAGACTGTTTGCCGCCGTTCCCGATTCGAATAACGGAATAACCCTCTGCACGGGCTCGCTCGGCGCGGACAGAAACAACAAAATTCCGTATCTCGCGGAAAAATACGCATCGCGCGTATATTTCGCGCATTTAAGACAGATAAAATTCACGGGCGGAGAGGACGCTCCGCGCGATTTCTGCGAGAACGGTCACAGAACCGACGACGGCTCGCTCGATATGTACGCGATTGTGCGCGCACTCTGCGAAAACGGGTTTGACGGATATGTGCGTCCCGACCACGGCAGAAACATCTGGGGCGAGGACGGCAAGCCCGGCTACGGGCTCTATGACCGCGCGCTCGGCGCCTGCTATCTAAACGGACTTTTCGAGGCGGTCGAAAGGGAACTCGACGGAAAATAAGCGAAAATCCGGAAATTAAGCCGAAATTTACGGTAAATATCGAATTTTATATAAATTTATTGTTTTATATGGGAAAGGTAGTGTAAAGATTATGAAACTTCCGTTTTCAATCGATTTATCCGGCAAGGTTGCCGTTATCACGGGCGCGGGCGGCGTTCTTATGAGTGAATTCGCACGCGCACTCGCCGAGAGCGGCGCGAAGGTAGCGCTGCTCGACATCAACGCCGAGGCGGCGGCAAAGGTCGCCGAATCGATAGGTGAGAGGGCGATTGCCGTACCCACAAACTGCCTCTCGAAAGATGAAATCAAACGCGCCGCCGAGACCGTGCACGAAAAATTCGGCAAGGTCGACATACTCATCAACGGCGCGGGCGGAAACAGCGGCAGAGCCACCTGCGACAATGAGGTTATGACTCCCGATCTGTCGGATGATGTGAAATCATTTTTCAAACTTGAAGAGAGCGGACTCAAATTCGTTTTCGATCTCAATATCACATCGGCGTTTCTCGTAACTCAGGTGTTTGCCGAGGATATGATCGGACGCGGAGGAAACATACTGAACATTTCTTCGATGAACGCGTTCCGTCCGCTGACCAAAATTCCCGCTTATTCGGCGGCAAAAGCGGGCATATCCAATTTCACGCAGTGGCTCGCGGTGCATTTCGCACCCTGCGGCATACGCTGCAACGCGATTGCCCCCGGATTTTTCGTAACCAATCAGAACCGCGACCTGCTTTACACGAAAGAGGGCGAGCCTACCGCGCGCACAGGCAAAATTCTTGCCGCAACTCCGCAGAAACGCTTCGGAGAGGTGAGCGATCTTATCGGAACGCTGCTCTGGCTTATGTCGGATGAGGCGAGCGGCTTCGTCACGGGCGTTGTCGTGCCGGTTGACGGCGGATTCAACGCATATTCGGGCGTATAAAGCCGCGGAGGATAATATGAACTCGAATATTCCTTCTTCGGATAAAATACTGCCGTCCTGCCGCGTTCTGCCCGTCGTCGTCATAAAAGACATTTCCGAGGTCGAAGGTCTGATGACGGCTCTTTCGGATGGCGGAGTGGACGCCGCCGAAATAACATTCCGCACAAGCTGTGCCGCCGAGGCGATAAAAATCGCCTCCGAAAAATTCCCGAATATGAAAATAGGCGCGGGAACGGTCATAAACGCCGAGCAGGCCGAAGCCGCGGTATCGAGCGGCGCCTGCTTCATAGTCTCGCCCGGATTTTCGGACGCGG
>CAZHPU010000228.1:0-2894 GCA_964534435.1 uncultured Lachnospiraceae bacterium
CAAGCTATCAGGACACCCTGATGACATTCGCCAACAACATTCATACGGTTGAGGGCGGAACGCACGAAACCGGATTCAAGACCGCGCTCTCGCGTGTGCTCAACGAATACGGCAAAAAGCTGAACATATTAAAAGGCGACGACAAGCTGTCGGGCGAGGACGTTATGGAAGGGCTGTGCGCTGTCGTGTCGGTCAAACTCAAAGACGCGCAGTTCGAAGGTCAGACCAAAACCAAACTCGGCAACTCGGATATGCGAACATTCGTCTACAACGCGGTAAACGAGAAGCTCTCCGAATTTATGGAGGAAAACCCGGTCGTCTGCAAGGCAATACTCGAAAAGGCGATGCAGGCGTCGCGCGCCAGAGAAGCGGCGAGAAAAGCGAGAGATTTGACGAGAAGAAAGGGCGTGCTCGAAGGAGCGGGACTGCCCGGCAAACTCTGGGACTGTCAGGAAAAATCGGTCGATGTCACCGAACTCTATCTGGTCGAGGGTAATTCGGCGGGCGGCTCGGCAAAAGACGGCAGAAACTCGAAATATCAGGCGATTCTGCCGCTGCGGGGCAAGGTTTTGAACGTCGAAAAGAGCCGTGCCGACAAGGTTTACGCCAATCAGTCGCTGACGCCTATCATTCAGTCGATAGGCTGCGGAATAGGATCCGAATTCGACGCGTCCAAACTCAGATACGGAAAGATAATCATTATGGCCGATGCCGATGTCGACGGCGCGCATATACAGATACTGCTCCTGACATTCTTCTACCGCCATATGAAAAAGCTGATTGAGGACGGTCATATCTATCTCGCGCAGCCGCCGCTCTATAAGGTATTCAAGGGCAAGCAGGTCAAATACGCCTTCTCGGATAAAGAGAGGGACGACGCGATCGCCGAACTCGGAGGCAAGGGAGTCGAAGCCGAAAGATACAAAGGTCTCGGTGAAATGGACCCCTCCCAGCTCTGGGAAACGACAATGAATCCCGAAACGCGCACCCTGCTCAAAGTCACAATCGAGGACGCGATGCAGTGTGACGAGGCCTTCTCGCTGCTGATGGGCGACGAGGTCGAGCCGAGACGAGAATTTATCGAGAAAAACGCGACCTACGTCACGAATCTGGATATATAAATACCGAAAACTTCGTTTTCGGATGAGTAATTTATTTGAAAACGGCAATCCTTCAGTCGGCCAGAGTAACCAAACCGCGTTGCGGTTTGGTTAGGACGTCGCCCCCTACACGCCCTCTCAAAATGAGTCTCAAAACATTGAAAATCGCACTCTCCCAAAGCCTCCCCTTGAGGTAAGGGGAGGTGGCAGCCGAAAGGCTGACGGAGGGGATAACCCAAAAAGCCGTTGGCGTTTCGGCTTATGCCGTAAAATATCAATTCTCACAAACGGCAAAAAATATAAATCGACCGAAAATCCCGGTGATAAATTTTTCCACAAGTTGTTGACAACATTGTTGAAAAGTCAATGGATTTTGTGTTGAAAAGAAAAATCGCGAAAAAAGCGCGGGATGCCGAAATGTCGGTCGGACAAACGAAAAAAACACTTTTCCACAGGGCGGACGCTGTGAAAATCCGAAAAAAAGAGTCCACAAAAAAGAAAGAAAAAAATCCACAGTTAAATTCGGCTGATATGCCGTAAAAAATAAAAAAATAAATTTCGTTAAATCGAAAGGGGAAAAAATTATGTCTGAGAAGAAGAACACCGGAAAGATTTTAGCGACAATCGGAATTATCGGAGCGGCTGTCGGCGCGCTCGCAATGCTGGTTAAGGTCGATGTAACCGAAAGCGGCAAATGGAAGGCAAAAAAATACAAACTCCCGTCAAAGCCCGAAAAGAAAGACGATGACGAAAATCTCGAAGCGCTCGAAAATGCCGCCGAAGAGGAGATAAAAGCCGAAGAAGAAGCGGCCGAAGAGATCGCCGCCGCCGAAGATGATGTATATGAGGTGACAAACGAAGAGCTTGCGGCATATCTTGACGAGCTTAACGGCAAAGACGGCGAAGAACCGACAGAATCCGAAGATGTCGAAGATGAAGAAGAAGTCGAAGAGGACGGCGGCGACAGAGTAATCCGCACCGAAAGAATCGGCGTTCTGCTTGCCGAAAAGGCAGCCGAAAAAGCGGGACTTATAAAAGAAAGAGCAATAAAACTGAAAGAAGAGGCCGAAGCGAAAAAACTCGCCGAAATGGCGGCGAGCTGCAAAGACTGCGAGGACTGCAAGGCCTGCGCAGAATGTGACGGCTGCAAAGAATGCGAAAACTGCGACGGCTGCGAGAACTGCGAAAAATGCAAAGACTCCGCCGACTTAAACGGCTGCGAAAACTGCGACGGATGCTGCGACTGCACCGACTGCACCGACTGTATCTGCTGCTACTACTGCGATGACTGCGGCGGCTGCGAAAACTGCGACGAATCGCAGGGATGCGATAACTGCGTCGACTGTACCGACTGCATAACCTGCGTGAACTGCTCGGGCTGCAGCGGCTGCGTTGACTGCGAGAACTGTATCGACTGCGTCGACTGCGTGGGACTTGTCGGGGCGACCGGTGCCAAAGAAGAGGTTGCCGACGGATATTTCGGCGAATTCGACGAAGATGACGAAGACGATGTCGAAGAAGAGCCCGAAGAGCCCGAAGAGCCCGAAGAAGAGGACAAGGCAAACGACGGCACAATCGAGATAGAGATAAATTGAAAAAACAAATTTTTTTCAATTAAGTATTTGACTTGAATGTCTTACGACATTCATTTCGTTCCGAAACCGTCAAATACCGCACGGGATTTTGACACAGATAGCCCAAATAACGGGGCATAAACCAAACCGCTATGCGGTTTGCTTAGGACGTCGCCCCCTACAAGCCCTCTCAAAATGAGCCGATAAATTTTCAAAAATA
>CAZHPU010000229.1:0-2841 GCA_964534435.1 uncultured Lachnospiraceae bacterium
AAGCTGCGCCGCGAGGCGGCATCGCGCGGACTCTCGGACGCCGAAATATCGCTGATAAAGCCCGACGGCGACACCGACTGCCGTCAAAATTTTTGCGAGAACGGCGATGAGAAGGCCGAAAAGGTGACATATCTAATAAAATTCAGCCGTGACGATGACGGATATGTCAGATTTATCAAATGCACCGAAAATGTCATCATAGCCGATGAACAGACAAAGTTAAGATATTATCCCGTGGCGTTTTTCAACTGGGAGCCTGCAAAACACTGCCTGCACGGCAGCTCGCCGATAAGCGAGATGATAGGCAATCAGAAATATGTCAACAAGGCGTTCGCGATGGAGATGAAGCATATGGTTGACACCGCTTTCTCGAAGGTAATCTACGACAAGCGGCTCATCCCCGAATGGAGCAACGAGGTGGGCGAGGCAATCGGAGTTATGTCGGGCGGAGACGTGTCGGGAGCTGTCGCGACTGTCGGCACAGGTCAGATGCAGGACGGCTATATCGAGATTATCGACAGGGTAATCACCTATACAAAAGAGCTTGAAGGGGCGACCGAGGCGGCTCTCGGCGAGGTCGATCCGACAAACACATCGGCAATTCTCGCGCTGAGAGAATCGTCCGATCTGCCGCTTGAACGGGTAAGATCGAATTTTTATTCGGCGGTCGCCTCTCTTGCGCTGATTTTCGCCGATATGATGAAAGAATATCTGCCCGACAGAGTGAGATATTCGAAAGACGGCGGCGATGTCGGAAAAGTCGATCTCGGAGCGCTCGATATGAAAAATCTCTGCGCAAAAGTCGAAATCGGATCAAGCCGCAGATTCTCGTCATCGCTTATGCTTTCGACGCTCGGCTCTCTTCTCGAGGGCGGACACATAACATTTGACGAATATCTCGAATTTTTACCCGACGGGGTGATAAAAGGAAAAGAACGGCTGATGCGTAAAAAAGACCGCAAAGACGCGGAAAAGACAGATGCCGAAAATGAGCGGAAAGGAGAAAACGCGAATGGATAACATATCCGAAGCCGCCGCATCGCAGGGCGGCATGAAAAATCCGGAAAAGGAGGACGGCGCAGATGATCGCAAAGGCAAACCCGAACCGCAAAATCGGGAAAATCAAGGTCGAGACGGGGATAAAACGGAGCTTGAGGCGTGCCGTGAGAAAATCAGACAACTTTCGTCCGTCATCGATGACATCAAACGGCAGGATCGGGAGAAGAAAATCTTCGGCGAGCTCTACCCGAAAGTAGCGGTTGACGAAATTCCCGATGCCGTGCTGAAAGAGGCGAGGGAAGAGGGGATACCGCTTGCGGCCGCCTATGCTCTTTACGCCCGCCGTCTTGAACTCGAAAGCGAAAAAGCCGCCGAAAAGCTCATAAATTCGGGCGTGCGGACAAGCGGAGCTGTCGGCAGACAGCCGTCCGAACAGCTCTTTTCAATCGATCAAATCCGTGCGATGAGCGCGAAAGAGGTTAAAAGACAGTACAGGGCGGTTATGAAAAGTCTCGCAAAAGGAAAAGCGTAAAACGAAAATCAAAAATAAAATTCATAAAACGAAAAGGAGAAAATAACAATGGCAATTTCAAATTTTATACCGACCGTATGGAGCGAAACGCTCGCAAAAGAACTTGACAAACAGTATATAGCGGTCAGAAACTGCAACCGACTCTTCGAGGGCGAAATCAAAAACGCGGGCGACAGAGTGAAGATAAACTCGATCGGCAGCGTAAAAGTCTTCGATTACAGCAAAAACAGCGATATGAACTCGCCGCAGACGCTTGACGACAGTTCGGTTATGCTGACAATCGACCGCGCGAAAGCCTTTAATTTTCAGGTTGACGATGTCGACAAAACGCAGGCAAACGTCAACCTTCTGAGGGCGGCGATGTCGGAGGCGGCAAGCGCGATTGCCGATGAGGCCGACTCGTACATCTACGGGCTGTACGGCGATGTGCCGTCGGACAACACGATAAAGATAACCGGCGCGACCTATGAGGATGTTGTCGATCTCTTGATATCGGCGCGTGAAAAGCTGCTTCTGAGCAATGTCAACAGCAACACGCCGACCGTTCTTGAGGTGTCGCCCGCGGTTGCCGCGATTATTCTGAAATCGAAAATTCTTCAGTCAACCGACAACACCGAGTCGATGACAAACGGATATATCGGCTCGTTTGTGGGATTCGATATTTACGTATCGAACAACATCAAGAAGGACGAAAGCGGCAGCTTCAAGTGCTTCGCGCGTACGAGAAGAGCGATAGCCTACGCCGATCAGGTGAATTTTGTCGAGGCATACCGCCCCGAAAAGAGATTTGCCGACGCGCTCAAAGGGCTTCATCTTTACGGAGCGAAAATCGTTTATCCGAAAGAAATAGTTCTTCTCGACATCGCTGTGGCGTAAGGGTGAGATATGAGCCGAAAAAAATGCGGCGATATTCTGAAAATATGCGAGGGATTCGGACTGTTTGAGCCGACCGCCGACACGGCCGACACAAACGCCGACAAAATGAAATTTACAGTGATGCTCGATGCGGCGGTGAAATCGCTTATGCCGACCGCGCTCGAATATGCCCCCGACGAAACCGATGCCGAATACGAAAGTCCGCTGACTTTCGGCTCGGATTTTCCGCTGCCCGACCGATTTTCGGCGGCGGCGGCCGCGCTGACCGCCTATTATATGACGCGCGAGGCCGAGAGAAAAGAAATATTCGACAGTGAGCTTTGCCGCATAAAATCGGAAATTCCCTCGGATGTCGGGAAAATTGCCGAAAAGCACAGAATATAGTTTACGCCTGTATCGAAAAAATCGAAAAAGCCTCGGGGACTCCCCGAGGC
>CAZHPU010000230.1:0-2816 GCA_964534435.1 uncultured Lachnospiraceae bacterium
ATCAAGCACGGTTAAGTCGGGCATAGTCGGATGCGCGATTATGGCGCTCATTTACGCCGCACTCGCGATAGTCGATGCAGAGAGCCGAACGGTCTACGGACTTGCGTCCGACGGCGGCGAGGCGCTCAGCATGATTGCAAGACACTATTTCGGCGATGTCGGCGCCGCGCTCCTCGCGGTTATCGTGACGCTCGCCTGCCTCAAAACGGCGGCGGGACTTATCACAAGCTGTTCGGAGGCATTCTGCGAAATCTTCCCGAACGGGCCGAAATACAAATTCTACGCGGTCACATTCTGCGTTGTGTCGTTTCTCATATCGACAATCGGACTGTCGGCGATTATATCCTGGTCGCTGCCCGTGCTGATGTTCCTCTATCCGCTCTCGATAACTCTTATTCTGCTCGCGCTCTGCGGAAAGCTCTTCGATAACGACAAGGTGATTTACCGCTCGGTAACCGCCTTCACGCTTGTCGCATCCTTCTTCGATTTCGTAAAGGCACTTCCCGCCGACATCGCTGATTTGCCTGTGATCAAGCAGATAAACGCCGTCGGTGACCTGCTGCCGTTTGCCGATTTGGGGCTCGGCTGGGTATGTCCCGCGATTCTCGGTCTCACAGTCGGCATAATCATAAGGCTTGCCCTGAGAAAAGGAAGAAAAACGGCATAAGTCCCGTAACGGCTCTGCCGAAAAAAACAATATAACATCACGAAACGCCCGACGCAAATGCGTCGGGCGTTTCTTTGCTCGTCGGGTTGCCGTCGGGCGTTTCGCTGTCCGAAATCTTTTCAGAATAAAGACTCAAATGTGAAAAAGAGCGTAAAATTTATTTTATTTTGTAAAATATTGTTATTATTGACTTTTTTTCTTGACTTTACGGGACAACTATTGTATAATAAATACAAATCGAAGATATATTCACAAATGTGTATTATAAGGAGATTTTTTTCATTATGAAACCGACGAAAAAAATAACAAACCGCGTTCTGATTCTCTTCGCGATAGGGCAGTTCGGATGGAGCCTGCTGTCGGGAATTGTTTCGGGATTTATGACATTTTATTATACCGGTGACGGCGCCCTGTTCGGCTCGTACATAACCGGAGGAAGAATTTTCCTCGGACTGACGATTTTCGGCATTATCACGGCGATAGGCCGAATTTTCGATGCGGTAACCGACCCGATGATTGCGGGATGGTCGGACAGAAGCGCATACAAAGGCGGCAGACGCATCCCGTTTATGAAAGCTATCGCGATTCCGTTCGCTCTCTCGACGGTTGCCATATTCGCTCTTCCGTCAACATCGAATGTCATTGTCAACGACATAATTCTTTTTGTCGTGCTGATGCTCTTCTATCTCTTCATGACAATCTACTGCACGCCGTATAACGCGCTGATTGCCGAACTCGGCGACACGCAGGAACACCGCGTCAATGTTTCCACCTATATTTCGTTCACCTACATAGTCGGATTTTCGGTATCCTATCTGCTTCCGAATATCGCGTCTGTTTTCACCGATTCGCTCGGCAAAGAGAGTGCGGTAAGACTTGCCGTCGCCATTCTGTCGACGATTGCCGCCGCGGCGATGCTCGTTCCGTCGTTCGCTATAAAAGAGAGAGATTATATCGAGTCGGTGCCCGTAAAGACGCGCGCATTCGCATCTCTTTTCCGCACATACTCGAACGGACAGTTCCGCCGCTTCGTTTATTCGGATGTAATCTATTTCTTCGCGGTTACCCTTTTCCAGACCGGACTCACATTCTATATCACCGAACTTATGGGCGCCGATGAGGGCAATTCGTTCATGCTCACCGTGATTATGACGCTTGTCAGCCTCTGCCTCTATCCCGCCGTCAACCGTCTTACGCCGAAATTCGGCAAAAAGGCAATCATTGTTGTCGGTTTCTTCACCTATTCGGCGGTATTCCTGCTCGCAGGCTTCTGCGGAAAGGGAATAGGCTGGGGTTATGTGATTGCGGTCTGCGCCGCCGTTCCGATGGCGATTCTCGGCATACTGCCGCAGGCGGTTGTCGCCGATATAGCCGAAGCCGATGCGATTGAAACCGGCGAAATGAGAAGCGGAATGTTCTTCGCCGCCCGTACATTCGCGATGAAGCTCGGACAGGCCGCCGCGATGCTCGTATTTACATCGGTAACCGCATCGGGTACCGCTGCCGAATACCGCGCGACCGCTTTTATCGCCGCCGTCTGCTGTCTTGTCGGCTCGGTGCTCTTCCTTTTCTACAACGAGAAGAAGGTCATGGCGGTAATATCGAAAAAACAGAGCGCCGCCGACGATGTCGAAAAGAGATAAAAACGCAGAAAGGTCACAGCGAAAATGAGAGATTTTTACATTTCCGAAGATAAGTATACCGACAGTATGCGGGACACGGTCATGCCGTATCTGGCAGACCGCCGCACCGAATTTTACATCGAGGGCTATGACGGAAACAAACTGCACGTCATGTTTTATTCGGCCGACAGTCCGAAAAAGACGGTCGTGATTTCGCACGGATTCACCGAATCGTCCGAAAAATTCCACGAACTGACCTATTATCTTCTGCGCGACGGCTATAATGTCTATGCTCCCGATCAGCGCGGACACGGTCTGTCCTATCGAAAACTGTCCGACAACACCCTGACATATATCGATGACTTCGACGAATACGAAAAAGATTTCGAAATTCACGCCGCAAAGGCGAAAGAGCTCGGTAATCTGCCGCTGCTTCTCTATGCCCATTCGATGGGCGGAGCGGTCGCCATGCTCACCCTTATAAAATGCCCCGATCTGTTCGAGGCGGCATTTCTCTCGTCGCCTAT
>CAZHPU010000231.1:0-2810 GCA_964534435.1 uncultured Lachnospiraceae bacterium
CCGAATAAGGTGCAAGTGTTGGATTTGTAGCAGTAATATAGGTATCCGTATGTGCCCGCTGTCTGATAAAAGGATCAATCATGACAGGAAAAGCACGCGAGGTCTGATTAAACCAATTGGAATCGGCTTTAACCGTTAGGATATAAATATTATCTTTCAGCAACTCTAATTCATAAAACACATCTGTACTCTTTTTTCCATTTGCATCCACCATATAAGGGCATGGAATCATATACGCTTCTGCCCCGCTTGACACATCGCTGAGAATAATGCTACCATCTTTCAACAGTTCTGCATTTAATCCTTCTAACTGTAAAGTAAATTTATAAACGTAATCATCCTGCGGTGCGCTAATTATAATATTTTCTTTAACATCATTAGATTGTAAAATATACTCAAGACTGATTCCGTTCTGAACATTTTGGTAAATGACTCTGGTTTTATTATCAACCATCATCATTTTCTCCATTTTTTCGTCCTGGTTGGCATCGGTTGAAATCGAAGCTAACTGTTCTTCTCTTGAGGGATGGTTTGTAACTTTAATCGTTTCTGCCCGTAAACCGTACACTTCCTGTGTAATATATCCCATCGAAATGATATAGCCATTCTCTTTCAAAGTGAGAAAGTTATCTCCGGTTGCATCTTTAGCGAACGAAATTCTATTTTCAACAGTAGAATAAGTTCCGTCATTGGCTGAATATAAGCGGTTATCAATATCCTGCCATATTCCGTTTTCGTCCTTTCGATGTACCGCACAACCATATGAAATAGCCCTTACTGAACCATCTGCCATACGAAAATGTTTAACATTTTCCTCACGGCGGTCAACGATTTCTGTTATTTTTTCTTCCATTCCGTAGTCTAAGCTTGGATCTTTTTCTGGCTGCATTATGGGAAATTCGTCGGAGTTCCATTTTGAAGCATCTTCTTTATTCGATTCCATGGCAATAACCGATGTCGGAATAAATCCAAAAATCATAAAAATAGCCAAAAAGAAGGATATTACCTTAATTCTTTTCTTACTCATAGCTTTAATCTCACCTTCTTGATTTTGTTTTTGTGATATAAATTGAATATCAAATGCGCACAGGAAACCTTATTCCTGTTGGTATAAAACAAATAACGGGGAGATTACGATCAATTTTCAATTTGAATGATTGAAAAAGTTTTCTCATAGTCATCTATTGATACGGTATTTCAGAAAGAAACTATCGTACCACTAATGGCTAAAGCGGGTGGGAGGGGCAATATGAGCAATTCTCATATGCCCGCAAAGTAGCTCAAGAGCAGAGGAATAATACGATCCGTGAATTTGCAAAGGTTGCTTGACTGTCCGTTCATCGTGAGATTCCTCCTCGGTAGTTTTTAATAAAATAACGCATAAGCTAAAGATCGAAGATCAGTGCCTATGCGCTATATTACAGTTTTCTGCCGACAAATTCCACGGATACGTAATGACCGGCAAGCTGTGCTATGGGCATACGGTGATCGGGAACGTTTCTTACGGCTATTCTACTACAAGACCATTATATCATGTGCAAGAATATAATGCAATAGATTTGAATCATTTTGTTATGTCCAATTTGTAAATTCCGAGGTCAATTGGCAATTGACACAAAAGGCTGTAATCACGGCTTGAAAAAGTGCGAACAATATGGTATAATATAGGCAGAAATCATCCACCACAGGAGGTCACCCATGCTTTACGATAAAGCCTTTCAGGACGCCCTGCAATCGTATTACGAAGTACATGATTTCACAGGCAGGATTCCAGCATTTGATGCCGGGAAATATATGCCTGCGCAGACGGCGGTTTACCTGAAAGCCAAGACCTTTTTCTCGCAGGCATGGCTGAAGCTCCTGCCGGACATCGGGAACAAGCGCTCGATGAAGAACTTCTCGCCGGATTACCCGCTGAACTGCCTGAAGGACGGGGATGCGGCATATATCGCGGATGCGGTGACCGAGATTTTCTTCGATGAGGAACAGTTCGATGATGCCCTGGATTTCTTCTTTTCCACCTTGCAGGAGCCGTTGGAGGTCGGGCTGAATGCCTGTGCAAAGGCGCACGGGAAGGAGGTCGACGACCTGTCCGATGAGGAAATCGCCGATGTCGTTGGAAAATTGACCGACCTCTACATGGAGGAACTGGTTCACGCCCTGATGGTCGCGCAGAAAGCGCCGGAAATCTATACGGCGCTCCACAGTGGAAAAGAGAAGCTGACCGCGCACGGGGACTTCAACCAATCGGTGAAGGAAAACCACGACAAAATCAATTTTGACAAACGCTGGACACACTCTGACACGAAACTCGGCGAGGCACTCTCCTTGGAGCAAGTCGCCAAAAACGACCCCGAAGCCGTTGCAGCCGGGACAGATTTTTTCGCCTCTCCCGACAGTAATGAGGACGCATACATCGAACTCCGCAACGGTTTCCTTGCCACCCTTTCGGAGGCTGACCGCATCTTGTTCACCCTGCGCGAGGAAGGCAAGACACAGAAAGAGATTGCCGACCGACTCGGCTACAAGACCCACAGCGCCGTCAGCAAGCGCCTGCAAACCATGCGGGGACGGTTTGAGGAATACATGAGAACGCAACAATAAGAGCATATCGTACAGCCACTCGGTTTAACAGCCGGGTGGCTTTTTTGCCGTCTCAAAATATTTTTATAAAAATTTTCTACTGTCAGGAACATTTTCCGTTTCTCACCTTGGGGAATCAATGGAGGGCGTGCAAAGCAGAAGAAAAAACAGACGCGACTGCTACGTGGAGTGCCGCAAGGGGCGCAAGTGACGTAATTTTTAGCGGC
>CAZHPU010000232.1:0-2796 GCA_964534435.1 uncultured Lachnospiraceae bacterium
TTTTTGTGTTTCTGTATTCGGGGCGGTATTTCCCGTATTCGGCAACGCCGAATGAATGTCGAAAGACATTCGGGAAAAATCTAATCCAAATCGGCAATGCCGATTTGGGATTTGCAACAAGGGGAGACTTAGGGGGAGAGCGAATTTCCGGTGTTACAGGCAATACTTGGATAGAGCGTGTAGGGGGCGACGACGGGGCAAACCGCATAGCGGTTTGGTTTATGCCCCGCTTTTGGGCTTTCAGCTTTCGGTAAATCGTGTGTTATTAAATGATTTTCAGTTTACCTTATTTTTGGGAGTGCCGGCGAGAAAGGAGGCGACATTGTCCGCGACTATATCCATCAGCCGTTCTCTCGTTTCTATCGGCGTCCACGCCACGTGCGGCGTTATTATCAGCCGCGCGCCGTCGGAGGCAAGCGGACAGCCGTCTTTCTGCGGCTCATCGGTCAGCACATCGAGCGCAGCGCCTTTTATGAGATTCTTTTCGAGCGCGTCTGCAAGTGCGCCCTCGTCTACCACTCCGCCGCGTGATGTGTTGATAAAGAGTGCGGTTTTCTTCATCTTCGCAAATTCCGCCTCGGAAAACATCTTTTTTGTGGCGTCTGTCAGCGGACAGTGAACGCTTATGACATCCGAACGGGCGAGCAGTTCGTCAAAGCCGACGAGTTCGACATTTTCGACCGTTTTCGGGGTGCGTGTATAGGCGATGACGGTCATACCGAAGGCGTTCGCGATTTTCGCGACCGCCCTGCCGATTGAGCCGAGCCCGACGATTCCGAATGTTTTGCCGCAGATTTCGGTCGACGGATAGCGGAAAACCGAGAAAAGCGAGCTGCTTTTCCAGCCGCCCTCTGCGGTAAAACGGCTGTAATCGCCGACACGCGAGCAGAGTTCGAGCAGCAGAGCGAATGTATGCTGGGCGACCGCGTTTGTCGAATATTCGCCCGCGTTGCAGACGGCGATTCCGCGCTCACGGGCGGCGTCGGTATCGATATTGTTGTAGCCTGTGGCAAAAAGGGCGATGAGTTTTAATTTTTTCGCGCCGTCCATATCGGCGGCGGTGATTTTCGTCTTGTTGCAGAGCAGAATTTCGGCATCCGCGATTCTTTCGGCAAGCTCTTCCCTCTCGGTCATCGGATAGCGCACGAGATTTGTGAGGGCTTCGAGCGGCGCAAACGATATATCGTCCTGCGAGACGGTCGCGGCATCGGTAAAGACGGCGAGCGGCTTTTTCGCGGCGGCATTTTCAAAATCCGGCATAACATCTTCTCCTCTTTTGTATACAGTCAAATTATTTTAGCACAAATTGCCGCATATGTCAATTATCCGTGCGAAAATAACCGAAATCGGGCGGCGAATACGGGTAATTCAACGAGATGACCGAAAAAGACCGCGAAAATCGAAAAAATTTGAAAAAATGACGAATTTTGTAAAATATTCTTTACAAAGCCGCCGCTTTATGCTATCATAATAACAAGACTCCGCGGCCGACACGGGCTTTTGCGGAAAAAATAAAATAACAAAATCGGCTGAAAGGATCGCCGCCTTCGGGCAGGCAGATGAATGGGTGAATGATTTTATGAAAGAACTGTACGGACCGCTTAGCGTAATCGGAATGAGAGGATGCGAGGATTTTACCGATCAGGTATGCGCATATCTTAAAAGATGGAGAGGGTCGGACGATAATTTCGAAATCAAGGCAGAATGCCCGAGATTCGGAAGCGGCGAGGCGAAAGGCGTTCTCCACAATTCGATGAGAGGCCACGATGTCTTTATCATCTGCGATGTTTTCAATCACGGAATCACCTACAATATGTACGGACAGCAGGTCCCGATGTCGCCCGACGATCATTTCTGCGATCTCAAACGCATTATCGGCGCAATCGGCGGCAAGGCGCGCCGCATAAACGTCATTATGCCGATGCTCTATGAGGGCAGACAGCACAAGAGAGCATCCCGTGAGTCGCTCGACTGCGCGACCGCTCTTCAGGAGCTTGTTGCGATGGGCGTCACAAACATCATCACATTCGACGCGCACGACGCGAGAGTGCAGAACGCGATTCCGCTCAAGGGATTCGAAAACATCCGCTGCACCTATCAGATGATCAAGGCGCTTATCAAAAACGTGCCGAATCTGTCGCTTTCCGCAGATGACATCTGCATCGTATCCCCCGATGAGGGCGGTATGAACCGCGCGATTTACTATTCGTCGGTGCTGGCGCTCGATCTCGGTATGTTCTACAAGCGCCGCAACTATTCGGTAATCGTCAACGGCAGAAACCCGATTGAGGCGCACGAATATCTCGGCAAAAACGTCGAGGGCAAGGATGTAATCATCGTCGACGATATGATTTCGTCGGGCGATTCGGTAATCGAGGTTGCCGCGAAACTCAAAGAGATGGGAGCATCGAGAATTTTCGTATTCGCGTCGTTCGGACTTTTCTGCAACGGGCTCGAAAATATCGACAAGGCGTACGCCGACGGCATTATAAACAAGATTTTCACCACGAATCTCGTCTACCGCACACCCGAACTGCTCGCCAGAGAGTGGTACACCGAGGTCAATATGTGCAAGTACGTTTCGCTGATTATCGACACGCTCAACTATGACGAGTCGCTCTCCGAGCTGCTCTCGCCCGCGAACAAAATCCACACCTATGTGGACAAAGCGGTCGCCGACGGCAAGATAAGAAGATAACAAACCCAAAACGCATTCGCGTTTTGGCTTAGATATTTCCCTCGAACGCCGCAAGCGTTCGTTTCGATAAATCGAAAACGAAAAATATCCGCTCGACT
>CAZHPU010000233.1:0-2786 GCA_964534435.1 uncultured Lachnospiraceae bacterium
TATGCGACAAATGCAGGACAGTTCATGAATATTCGATATGTACTGCCTTTCGATGATAAAACAATCACAGTTGATAAGTTTTTCGTGCTTGAGACAAATAATTCGGAGCTTTCCGCATCTTCAACAGTACCTCTGAGAATTAAATTATACTGTGAATCCGGAGAATGGCATTGCTGTTTTCACCTGTACAATTTTTCGGTTGATCCGGATGACGAGTGGCTTAAATGTTTCGGGGCTCAAAGATATATGCAAGAATAATATCGTAAGAAATGAGAAAAATGAAAATTAAACATATATTTTGCAGTATTTTTTCCATATCACTGTTTTTAATGACTGTAATACTTACGGGATGCGTACGGTCGTCGGCGACGGAAAGCGAAGATGCGGAACTGAGCCGTAAGTTTACCGCCATGTACAATATCGGCGATGACGGCAAAACAATTACCGTGATTTCGCGGGAATATCCGAATGAATTTTGGAAAAGCAATTACGAAAAGGAGAAAATTCGGTCTCTTTCCGCAAAAGAAATACACTATATCATTCGGGACTCTATACAGACTGATTTAATGTATAACACCTCGCGGTTATGATATGTCCCTGCCGAGCAGACAGTGAAAAAAACATTTTATCGGGAATTCCACCCTGCTGTGCAGCAGGGTGGAATTTTTAACACGGCGTCACTTGTGCTTAATGAGAAATTTTCTCTGCCGTATCCGCTGTTTTTTTGTGAAAGTTTTTTTGTATTTTTTTCAAAAAAACTTTTATTTCGACTCGATTTGTGATATAATAATTTGGTTAAAGCTGTTTTCAGCCGGATTATTGCATAAAAGCATAATACAGAGTATTATTAAGGAGAGAGTGCTTTGGTAAGAAACGATCTTAGAAATATTGCCATTATCGCCCACGTTGACCACGGCAAGACAACACTTGTCGATCAGATGCTCAAGCAGGGCGGTGTTTACCGTGAAAATCAGGCGACGACCGAGCGTGTTATGGACTCGGGCGATCTTGAGAGAGAACGCGGAATAACAATTCTTGCGAAAAATACCGCTATTCATTATAAGGATGTCAAAATCAACATTGTCGACACTCCCGGCCACGCCGATTTCGGCGGAGAAGTTGAGAGAATACTGAAAATGGTCAACGGCGTTCTTCTGCTCGTTGATGCAGCCGAAGGTCCGATGCCGCAGACACGTTTTGTGCTTCAGCGCGCACTCGAACTCAATCATCGTGTTATCGTTGTTATAAACAAAATCGACAAGCCCGACGCACGTCTGAACGAAGTTCCCGATGAAGTTCTCGATCTGCTTATCGATCTTGAAGCAAACGACGAACAGCTCGATTCTCCGATTATTTACTGTTCGGGCAGAGACGGCACCGCAACTCTTGATCCGAGTGTTCCCGGAACCGATTTGCGCCCGCTTTTCGATACGATTCTCGACTATATGCCGGCGCCGTCGGGCGATGAGAACGCCCCGCTTCAGATGCTTGTATCATCAATCGATTACAACGACTATGTCGGCAGAATAGGCATAGGCCGTGTTGAAAACGGTATCGTCAAGGTCGGACAGGATATTTCGGTCTGCAACTTCCATGCAGGCGACGAGCCGCGCCGTACCCGTATTGTATCGCTTTATTCGTTTGACGGTCTTCGCCGTGTTCCGATTGAATCGAGCATGCCCGGCGACATTGTCTGCTTCTCGGGCGCCGAAAATATCACAATCGGAGATACGATTTGCAGTCCGGATGCCCCGAATCCCCTTCCGTTTGTCAAAATATCCGAGCCTACCCTTGAAATGACATTTCAGGTAAATGATTCTCCTTTCGCGGGCAAGGACGGAAAATACGTAACATCAAGACAGCTGCGCAAACGTCTCTACGATGAGCTACTCAAAGATGTTTCTCTTCGCGTTTCGGACGGCGAAACAACAGATTCGTTCAAGGTCTGCGGCAGAGGCGAAATGCATCTGTCGATACTCATAGAGACCATGCGCCGTGAGGGATTTGAACTTGCGGTATCTTCCCCGAGAGTTATATACAAGGAAATCGACGGCAAAAAATGCGAGCCGATGGAGCGCGTCTACATTGACGTCGACAGCCTTTTTGCCGGCTCGGTAATGGAAAAGCTCGGCGCACGCAAAGGTGAACTGATTGATATGTCGGTTCACGGAAGCCGTACGAAGATGGAATATTCCATCCCCGCGCGCTGCTTGTTCGGCTACCGTTCGAAATTTATGACGGATACACGCGGCGAGGGCATCATGAACTCAATCTTTGACGGATACCAGCCGTATAAAGGAGATATAACCGCAAGATTTACCGGATCGCTTGTCGCATCCGAAGCGGGCGAAACAACATCCTACGGTCTTTATAATACGCAGGATCGCGGACAGCTCTTTATCGGTGTTCAGACTCCCGTTTATGAGGGTATGATTGTAGGCGAAAATCCGAAGCTCGGCGATATCGCGGTCAATCCCTGCAAGACAAAGCAGCTTACCGCAATCAGATCGAAGGGCGCCGACGAAAAACTCATTCTCACACCTCCGAGAATAATGGGACTTGAGGAGGCTATCGAATTTATCGCATCCGATGAGCTTATTGAGGTTACACCGCATAATATCAGACTCAGAAAATCGATTCTGAATACGCAGAACCGTCTCAAAGCACAGGCTAAACTCAAAAAATAAAGTTTTTATGTTATCCCGAAGGAGAAATCCTTCGGGATTTTTGCTTTTTTTATTATTTTTTCAAAATTTCCGTCACATTTCGTGAAATAATCCGTCTTA
>CAZHPU010000234.1:0-2733 GCA_964534435.1 uncultured Lachnospiraceae bacterium
CGTCCGATTTTGACAATCGGGTTAAGGCTGGACATAGGGTCCTGGAAGATCAGCGCGATTTTATCGCCGCGGATTTTATGGAATTCGGATTCCGAGAGTTTAAGCAGGTCTTTGCCGTCGTATATGATTTCGCCGCCCTCGATAATCGAGTTTCCGGCGAGGATGCCGAGAATTGCTTTCGATGTAACCGATTTGCCCGATCCCGATTCGCCGACAATCGCGAGCGTTTCGCCGTTATACAGGTCGAAATCGATACCGCGGACAGCCTGCAGTCTGCCGTTCGAGGTACGGAATGAAATAGTTAAATTGCGGACTTCAAGTTTCTTGTCTTCCATCAGTCTTCCACTCCTCTCGTTGACGGGTTAAATGCATCGCGCAGTCCGTTGCCGAACAGGTTGAACGAAATAATCATAAGCGAAATATAAAGTGCGGGGAAGAATATCGCGTGAGGCGAAGATGTCATAACCGCCTGTCCCTGCGACATAAGCGTACCGATTGTTGTACCCGCAAATTCGGTAAGGTTGACGATGCCGAGGTAGGTGAGGTTTGTCTCCGAGCTGATGACACCGGGGATTACAAGCGCGCAGCTTGTTACAATCGTTCCGAGTGAATTCGGGAAAATATGCTTGAACATCAAACGCCAGTTGGACGCGCCGAGCGTCTTAGCCGCGTAAACGAATTCCTGACCTTTGAATCGGTAGAACTGTTTACGTGTGAGTGCCGCCATACTTATCCATCCCGTAAGCACGAAGGCGAACAGGAATGAGCCGACCGCACCGACCTTCTGCGCAAGATGCAGTCTGAACAGTGTTGCGGTTACTATGAAAGGCACGCCCGACAGAATATCCGAAATTCTGTCCATGATAAGGTCGACAACGCCGCCGTAGAAGCCCTGAATCGCGCCGTAGAACGCGCCGATTGTGAGGTTGATTGCCGATACGAATACGGCGAATACGAGAGAGAATCTCGCGCCGATACCGATTGCGGTCATAAGGTCCTGACCCATGTTGTTTGTACCGAAGATGAAGCAGGGCTCTGTGCCGCCGTTCAGATAGCGGTAGTAGTTGTAATAGTCGACACGGCACTGAACGGCGCCCGATTTTCCGAGGCTGTAAATGTATGAGCCGTCATCGCCGTCAATGCGGATACTGTGATAATCGTCAACATCGCCCTGAAGCGATTTGTCGGTGCAGTATGCGGGGATGCGGCTGCCGTCATCGTCATAAATGGGTGTTCCCTTTGAGTCTTTTACCTGATACCAGATATTGGCGTTGTCGGTGATATTGCAGATATCTTTGGGGTTGACAACAGGATAAAGCACCTGTATGCCCGTTTCATTCTGGAATTCCTGAATCTTCTCATATTCGGCATACGAGAAAACCTGATATTTTACGCCGATTTCGTAGTAAGCACAGTAGTCGACGACATAGAATGTTTCGGTAACATCCTGTCCGCGCTTTTTCTGGGTGACATACTTTTCACCGGTGATTTCAAGAAGAACGTCACGTCCGAGTTCCTCTTTCATTGCCTCGTATTTTTTCATCTGTGTTTCGTTCCATATGGCAGAGCGAGCGCCGTTGAATATCGAGCTCTTTCTGTCGGCAAACGACGAAATAAAAGGAGGCATATTTATATAAATGTTGTCTTTATTGTCAAGTGTATAGGGAGATGCAATCGGAACGATTATCGCGTAAAGAATGAGTATTCCGATGATAATCGCGGCCGCAACCGAAGATTTGTTCTTCTTAAAGCGGATCATGGCATCGGCAAAATAGCCTCTTGCCTTGGTAGCGAGTTTTTTATCATGGATAACCGTATCTTTCTGCGCGAATTCAAACATTTCGGCAGGGATATGTTCGGGAATCTTCTGTGTTTTCGTATATTCCATAATAAGACTCCTTTCCGATTACTTCTTGGATCCGACACGGATACGCGGATCGATAAAGCCGTAGCTCACGTCAACAACGATGGACGCCACAAGTCCGATGACCGTGTAGAATACGGTCAGCAGCATGAACATCGGGTAGTCACGGCTGTTGATTGAGTTCAGATAAAGCTGTCCGACACCGGGGACAGAGAAAATACGTTCGATAATGAGCGAACCCGAAAGTATTCCGATAAATTCGCCGAAAATCGAAGGAAGGACGACAACCATGCAGTTTTTCATCGCATGGCGGATAGTCGCCTGAGTTTTGGTAAGGCCCTTTGTACGGGCGAGAAGCATAAATTCGCTTGTCAGTACCTCGGTCAGTTCGGCACGGGTTGTACGGGTGAATCCCGCAATAACTCCGAACGAAAGTGCGAGAACGGCGGGAAGCATACTCCAGAAATAGGTCGGATTGAAATAGGACATCGTTCCGAGAGGAGTTCCGTCAAGCGCGCATCCGAAGAGGAAGGGGAACCATCCGAGCTTGAAAGCGAGAAAATACTGAATAAGGAATGCGTATACGAACGACGGCACCGAAATCGCAATCATTGTCACCGTCGAGATAAAATGGTCAATCCAGGTGTTCTTTTTCAGCGCAGCGAAAATGCCGAGTCCGATACCGATCGGTATACTGAGAATAATCGACAGGAAGTTGACTATCATGGTTGCCGGCAGCTTTTCGAGGAATTTGTCGTAAACATCCTGACCGACATAAAGAACTTCACTGACGCCCCAGTCAAATTCGGTGAAAATATTTTTCAGGAAGATGCCGAACTGCACAAGATACGGCTTGTTGTAGCCGAGCG
>CAZHPU010000235.1:0-2632 GCA_964534435.1 uncultured Lachnospiraceae bacterium
AATGCGAATGCATTCTTTTCGTAAGCAAACGGCATAGGCGTTTGGTTTGTCCTCGGCGTCCCGCTTTTTGTCTTTTCGCTACCTATAAGTCGGGCGATATTTTATTGATTCCGAGCAAAAGCCCGCCCCGCCTCAGCGATTTGGGTTTTTTCCGTTTATGTCGAGATCGGTCAGGATATACTCCCCGCCTTTCTCAAACGTGATGCGGACATATCTCGCCGACAGAGCCGCCGAAAAATCGTGCTGCGCGCTCTCTTTCTCGCCGCTCACGCTGTCCGCCGCCGTGAAATTCACACCGTCGGTGCTGACTTCGACCTTCCAGCTCTTCGGAATCTTCTTCGAGAAATAGAGTCTGTACGACGAAATGTCGCAGACCGAGCCGAGATCGACGGTCACAGCCGCTCCGCTTTCGGTAAATGCCCAGCCGCAGTCGTCCGCCTGACTTCCGTCAATGACTTTTGACGCGTTTTCGCCGTTCTCGGTCGCCGTTGCCGTCACGCCCTCAAGGCGCGCGAGATTGACGTTCAGACCGTTCGCCAGCCCGTAAAGGGTGAAATATTCGTCGGCGCGGACAAATTCGACATTGCCCTCTCCGTATTTCTTGTTGAGATCGGTGTACAGACGGTTGATGTCGGATACCGACAGACTCCATACCGAAATCTGACAGGATATAAAGAGCGGCGAATCCTTTTTCCATCTGCCGATCGCGCTTGTGACATTGTTGTAGAGGGCGGTGTAGTCGCTCTCGTAGCAGGGGGTGAGCTGCGTGATGTATTTTCCCTCGGTCACTCCGTCAAGCGTGACCTTGCTGCTGCCCCACTGCTGAACGGTCAGACCGTAGAGATAAGGCGCGTTCTTGATATAAACCTCTTTCTGATCGTCGAACAGCTTGTCCCAGATCGTGATGACACGCAGTCCCGAACGGACAAGATAGCGTTCGGTCAGCGACACATAGCTTGCCAACTTGTCGTTGTCCTTCATATATTCGCGTGCGGCGGCGCCGTTCTCTTCGAGCGTGTTTGTCGGCATGGTGTAGCCCATACCCGACGGGCCGCAGACGAAATAGTCGGTCGATTTCGCCGAATTATAGTAGTAGTTCATCATTTGGGGCGCGAGATCGACAAGCGCGGGGCTTATCGTCCAGTTGATCGCCACTTTGCCGCGCGAATTTTTGGAATTGTCCCAGATTTTGCGCATGGCGCGCTCGCAGTACTGCACATTGTCGCCGTCGGATACATAGACCGCGACATAGATTTTGTTTTCGACGGTCGAGTCTACCGCGTCATAGACCGGGAACTCGATGTCGGCGTCAAGCGACGCCCAGACGGTCGCGTTGCAGAAAAGATCGGCGGGGATTGTCGATATTCCCATAGAGGACGCGGTCGTGATGCCGCTGCGCTCGGACGAGTAGAATCCGAGACAAGCCGATTTGCCGGGCTCCATATCGCCGAGGAATTTTTTGTAGAGCGACTGCTCTTTTCTCTGCGTGCAGTCGAGCCAGACTATCGCCGAGCCCGTCGCCGCCGCGAGATCGCGCATATGATAGCCGTCGCCCGGACGCTCGGTGAAGAGCAGGCGGTGCGTGCAGTCTGCCCAGACGCTGTCATAGAGATACTGATAGATGTCGAGCGCCGATTTGTAGCCGAAATCGGTGATGTCAAGCAGGATTTCGGGCGCGATTCCGTACTGTCCGAGCTTGTCGTAAAGATCTTTCGTCATCGGGAGCGCGTTTTTGGTGTTGGCTATCGAGCAGGCGAGATTGACGTAATGTTCGGATTTTCCGCTCGAATAGATGACAACTCCCGCATATTCGGAGAGATATTTTTCGCAGAGCTGATATTTTTTCTTGCCGCTGCATACGCGGTATTTGACGCCGAAGGTCTTTGCCCATGTTTCGCCGCCCTCGTCGGCGCCCTCGTCGATTATGAGTATGCGCGCCTCGGTGCGGTTGACGATGCCCTGAAGGGTGCTGAATGTGACCTGTTCGTCAAACGACAGTTCGGACGAACGCAGAGCGTCCATCTTGTCGGTCGGCGGATCGAATTTCGGAATTATGCGGTCTTCGCTCCATTTCATGCCTTTTACCTCCGGTTCATCGGGCTCTTCGGGCTCTTCGGTCGTGATCTCCGATGTTGCGGCGGCGGTCGTCACCGCTCCCGATCCTCCCGAACATGAGATGAGCGGAAGCACGCAGAGAGATGCGAGAATCGCCGCGCAGATGCGGATAAATGCCGTTCCCGATTTTTTCATTTTACAACAGTACCTTTCATGATTATTTTTTATGTTTTCGAAATATCTAAGCCAAAACGCGGCAGCGTTTTGGGTTTGGACACACTCCCCGTAAGGCAAGGGGAGGCTTTTTGTGTGTCGGTTCGGCTTTCGTCTGCTTTAATTCGTGCGGCATTTGCCGTATTCGGCAACGCCGATTGCTTAGGACGTCGCCCCTACACACTCTTCCCGAGGGAGAGCCGAAATCCTAAGAACGGGGCGCAAACCAATCGGCAACGCCGATTGGTTAGGACGTCGCCCCCTACAATGGTTGCCCGTTCGGTCTTTCGTCTGCTTTAATTCGTGCGGTATTTGCCGTTTTCGATTTATCGAAACGAACGCTTGTAGCGTTCGAGGCAAATAC
>CAZHPU010000236.1:0-2562 GCA_964534435.1 uncultured Lachnospiraceae bacterium
GCTATTTTGCGCCAGCGTGCGAGTTTCTTCTCGGTCGTATCCTTTGTCAGCTTCGCAATGCTCCGTTCGCTTTCGACAAACACTATATGTGAAACTCCGAGTTCAACCGATTTCTGTATTATATAATCGTTTTTCTCGCCTTTGGCAAGACACTGGAAAAGAGTTGCACGGAATTTCGGCTCCGAGCGGCTTGCCTCTGTCCCGTTTATTTTGGCGGTCACGCTTTCTCTGTCGATTTTTTCAATCGTGCAGGCATAATCGCTCCCCTCTTTATCGCAGAGAGTGAGTTTATCTCCGACCGCCATACGCAGCGACAGCGAAATATGTCTCGCGTTCTCGCCGCAAAGTCTGATATATTCTCCGTTTATCTCCGATTTATCGAAATAAAATCGCGGCATTCAAACTCCAAACTGACCGATTTCGGTTTATTTCCGAATCATTTTCGAACAAATTTCGAACCATTTTTTCGGTTTGTGTTCATTATATATTTTTTTGTGCATTTTGTCAATGCGTTTTTTCGAAAAAAAGTCGTGATTTTACCGATTTTTCACAATTTTGTTCAAAAGGCGGCATCACAACCGTATCAAATTGTGAGAATTAAGTATCGGGATACGTCAAAATCCTTTTTCCGATGTAAAAAAAACCGTCATTTTTCCCTTTTTTCGGCGTTCGAAATCGACAAAGCAAAACCGAATCCGTCGAATTCTGCCGAAAAAAGACAAAAAAGCTCTTTACTGCAACAAAATTTTGTGATAAAATCAAAAAAAGCGGCTGTGCAAAATCCGCGTCGAAAGGTGTGAATCCTTTATGAAAATATCGGCAATAGACATCGGCTCAAACACAGTGAAAATTTCGGTTTTCGATTATGACGGAAAGAACCTGACCGAAGTCATGCGTAAAACCATCCCCGCAGGACTTATAGGGCATATCGAAAACGGCAGACTTACAGACAGAGGGCTTGAGATTCTCGAGGATTCTCTCAAAAGTCTCGGGAATTTCGCATCGGATGCCGGGTGTGAACGCAACAGCATATATTCGTTCGCTACTGCTTCCCTGCGTGCGCTGTCCGATTTCGAAGATGTCAAAACGAGGGTACTTGAAGATGTGGGATATTCGATTGAGCTTCTTTCGGGGGACAGGGAGGCGGAGCTTACATTCGACGCTCTGATGTCGTCAACCGACTGTTCACGGGGCATTCTGCTCGACATGGGCGGCGGCTCGACCGAAGTTATCTCGTTCAGCGACGGAAAAGCCGATTTTTCGGTTTCGCTTCCGTTCGGTGCGCTCACCCTGTTTCGAATGTTCGTGAAAAACATCCTGCCGACCGCAGACGAATACAAAACAATCTTCGGCTATTCGAGGAATATGTTTGAAAAAGCGGGATTTATCGGCGGCGCTCCCCTTCCGCTCTACATAAACGGCGGTTCGGGACGGGCGCTCGCCTATCTTGACTCGGTTTTATCGGGCGGCGCGGAGTCATCGCCGACGCTGCCCTATATTCTGACAAAAGAAAATCTTTTGAAAATCGCGGAAGGCGGCTGCGAATGCGATCAGCTGATCAAGCAGACGCTGCTCCGCATTCTTCCGACACGCATTCACACGGTTATCCCGGCCGCCGCCGCAATTCTTTCGCTGATGGATATTGAGGGCGGAGATAAAATCACGGTTACCGAGGCGGCAATCCGTGCAAGCTACATCAAATCGATAATAAATCGAAAAGAAGGAATCAATATAAAATGAACGGTTTTCCGACGGAAAAAGCGGAAATTCATCCCGATTATGACCTGATGGAGGGAATGATTTCATTCAGGAGCACAGTCGGCGGAATAAGGTCGGGAATCTCCGACAGAAAAATCGAGAAAGTATGGTTTGACCGCGAAAAAACAAGGCAAAACGGGCGGCATCTCTCGTTTATCCGTGCCATGAGTCATGAACTCGGCTTTGAGATAGAATATGCCGAC
Source organism: uncultured Lachnospiraceae bacterium (assembly GCA_964534435.1). Lineage (GTDB taxonomy): Bacteria > Bacillota > Clostridia > Oscillospirales > CAG-272 > CAKSQF01. Next base: position 1,962 of record CAZHPU010000236.1, read on the forward strand.
AGAGCCGAGATTGACTCTCTGGCATCCGGCACAAGTCACGGAGGAATAATCGCACGCTGTACAAAAAGACATCTGCGGCCGATTTCTCCCGACGACATCGAAAAATGCGGAATATATTATCTGCTTGACGGTATCGAGGATCCGTACAATTTCGGCTACTCTCTCCGCTCGCTCTACGCGTCGGGTGCCGACGGAATCATTCTGCCGAGACGGAGCTCTATCGATTCGGCGGCAACCGTCTGCCGATCGTCGGCGGGGGCATCCGAACTTATGAAAATTTATACATGTGATCCCGCAAATATCGTCGGAATGTTCAAATCGGCAACTTACCGTGCGGTCTGTGCCGATGCCGACAATGCCCTGTCAATGTGGGATGCCGATCTTACGGCTCCGCTGCTTCTCATAATCGGCGGAGAAAAAAGAGGCATTTCGTCCGACATATCGGCGGCGTCCGACTTTACGGTAAAAATCGAGTACGGCAGAGATTTTCCGCTTGCGCTGTCGGCGGCATCGGCGGCAACCGTTCTCAGCTTCGAAATACTTCGGCAAAACAGAAAAAAGCAATAAAAATAATAAAAAACGGGCAAATGCCCGTTTTTTG
>CAZHPU010000237.1:0-2514 GCA_964534435.1 uncultured Lachnospiraceae bacterium
GACCTTGAAAAATGCATCTATATGGACGTGCTCTGCGAGTTCATTGCCAAAACCCAGCCGAAGGAATGGGCAAAATATACCCAGTACTATGGCGATAAGGCCGCCGACAAGCTTTATGCCCGCCTTGAAAAGGTCATCTCTGAAGAGGGGCTTATTTCCGTTCTGCGCAACGGCATAACCGATATGGGCGTAAAGCTCCGCGTGTGCTACTTTAAGCCCGAAAGCAAGCTGAACGAAACCATGAACGAGCGCTATGCCGCCAATATCCTGGGCTGTACGCGCCAGTTTCGCTACAGCCCGAAAAATACCAACACAATCGATATGGTGCTTTCCTTAAACGGCATCCCCATTGTGGCGATAGAGCTTAAAAACCAGTTCAAGGGGCAGAATTACCAAAACGCCATCAGGCAGTATAAGGAGGACCGCTCCTCAAAGGAATTCTGCTTCAGGCCTAATCATCGCTTTCTTGTTTACTTTGCCGTGGACCTGTACGAGGTTTGGATGACAACAAAGCTTGAGGACGAGGCCACCCGCTTTATGCCGTTTAACCAGGGCTCCGAGGGCGCGGGCAAACCCGGCGGCGCGGGAAACCCGAATTACACCGCGGGCTACGCCACCCATTATCTTTGGGAAGAGGTGCTGCAAAGGGATTCGCTGCTGGACATTCTGCATAGGTTTATTTCCTGCGTAAAGGAAAAGGACAATACAGGCAGCACAAAAACAGCCGCAAAGGATAAAATTATATTCCCTCGCTACCATCAGTACGACGTTGTGCGTAAGGTTCTGGCGGACGTAAAGGAAAACGGCGCGGGGAAGAACTATTTGATTGAGCATTCCGCGGGCTCCGGAAAATCCAATTCCATCGCCTGGATAGCTTACAGATTGGCATCCGCTCACGACAAGGACAATAACCCCATTTTCAATTCGGTTATCGTGGTAACAAACCGCGTGGTGCTGGATAGCCAGCTGCAGGACACTATAAACAGCTTTGAGCACGTTATAGGCCTTGTGGAGTGCATAGACGAAAAAAAGCATTCCGCGGACCTTGCCCGGGCGCTTAACGATGGGAAGCGGATTATTATCTGCACCATTCAAAAATTCTCGTTCGCGTATAAGGATATTGAAAAATCAAGCGGGAAAAAGTTCGCGATTATCGTGGACGAAGCCCATCAGGGGCAAAACGGCGAAAACGCCAAAGCGCTCCATAACGCCCTGGTTGATATGGGCATTGTCGTAAAGGACTTTGCCGAAAAGGAGGGCATAGACGAATCCGATGTGGATTTAACCGATGAATATATCAGGGCCGTATTTGGCCAGGGTAAGCACGAAAATCAATCCTTCTTCGCGTTTACCGCCACGCCAAGCCCAAAATCCCTTGAAATATTCGGCACAACCGAGCTACGGCCCGACGGCACAACCGTCCATAAGCCTTTTCACGTGTATTCCATGCGGCAGGCCATTGAGGAAGGGTTTATTCTCGATGTGCTGGAAAATTATACAACAATCGAGGGGTCGTTTAATATTATCAAGATTTCCGCCGATAATCCGGAGCTGATCGAAAGCCCGGCCTCCCGCGCGCTGGTTAGGTATTATAAAGAGAATTGGCATACCATCGCCCAAAAAACGGAGGTGATTATGACCAACTTCCTTGGAAACTGCCGCTATCAGATCGGCGGCAAGGGCAAGGCCATGGTTGTTGCGGACAGCCGCGAGAATGCCGTGCGCTACTACCTTGCCATAAAGAAATATATGGAAGAGCATAAGGAAGAATCCGAAGGCAGCAATGTTATGATTGCTTTCTCGGGAGAGGTTAACCTTCCCGAATTGCCCTCCGAAAAGCCGTATACCGAGGCGACAATGAACCTTGACGAAAAAGGAAATTATATCACCACGGATAAGAACTTCCGCCGGGCGTTCCATTCGGACCTTTATAACATTCTTGTTGTGGCTAATAAGTATCAAACCGGGTTTGATGAGCCCCTGCTGCACTCCATGTATGTGGATAAAAAGCTTAAGGACATTGCCGCCGTGCAGACGCTCTCCCGCCTGAACAGAACCGCGCCCGGCAAGCAGTCAACATTTGTGATGGACTTTGAAAATACCGCGGACGATATCAAAAAAGCGTTCCTGCCGTTTTATGAGGAAACCACAATGCAGGGCGATACGGACATTAACACGGTGTATGACCTGCGCAGCAAAATAGCGGGCTTTATGCTCTATAACTTCAGCGATGTTGAAAAATTTATCGGATTTATGGAAAAGCATCGCGGCGCGGCACAAACCGAAGCATCCATCGGCAGGCTTGCGGGCATGCTGAAACCGGTAATCGATCGCTACAAGGATTTAAGCGAAGATGAGCGGTACGCGGTGCGCGACTATATCCGCAAGTTTAACGGGGCGTATTCCTATGTAACCCAGCTTGTCAGGCTTCACGACCGGGAGCTTTTCAACGAGTTCCAATATACAAGCAATCTTATAAGGCTGCTTCCGGGCCCGACAACGGGAATCATTGAT
>CAZHPU010000238.1:0-2507 GCA_964534435.1 uncultured Lachnospiraceae bacterium
CCGACCTTTACACCGCGGAAGAGTATCGAATTTTCAACCGTGCCGTTGATTATGCAGCCGTCGGCAATCATCGAGTTTTTGACCGAGCAGTCGTCCGAATATTTTGTCGGCGCGCTGTTTCTGACCTTGGTAAGAATCGGACGGTTCTTGACTTTGAAGAGATTTTCTCTGTTCGCCCTGTCGAGCAGCGACATATTGCAGTCGAAATAATCGTTCATCGATGTGATGTTCGCGAAAAATCCGTCGAATCTGTATACCATGAACTTTTCTCTCGAAAGATTGCGTACGACGACATCGCGCGTTAAGCTGGTGTATCCGTGCGCCGACGCGTCGAGAAGCACCGTTTCGAGATAGCTCTTGTCGGCGACCGCGATATTGATGTTGATGTCATGCTCGCCCTCGATGTTTTTCGGATGGGTGATTATGTCGGTGATGTTGCCGTCGGCGTCCGACATCACGATATTGTAGTTGTCGCAGTTTTCGGGGGTGAGATTTATCTTTTTGATCGCGAATGTGATTTTCGCGCCCGATTTTATATGCTTGTTTATCATATCGTCGAGATCGATGTTGCAGATGCTGTCGCAGTCGGACATCACGATGTAATCGCCCGGCATATTCGCAATCGCGCTGCTTATCGACATAAGCGCGGTAAGTCTGTTCTCGTAAAGTTCGCTTGCCGCGTAGCTTGAATATGCGGCGATATAGGGAGGCAGAATTTTAAGACCGCCCGTGCGTCTTGCGAGATCCCAGTCTTTGCCCGAGCCCACATGGTCCATCAGCGACTGATAGTTGTAGTGGGTGATTATCGACACGTTTCTGATGCCCGCGTTAACCATATTGGAAAGAGGGAAATCGACAAGGCGGTATCTTCCGCCGAACGGAATCGATGCCATCGTACGCCGCCTTGTCAGCTCGGCGACATTCTGATCGTGCAGATTTGAAAAAATAATTCCGGATGCGTTTGCCATAACTCTTTTCCCCCCTTTAAGCGTTGAGAAGCTCTTCGAGCTTCTTTTCGTTGACCATCAGTCCGCCGTCGATTTTCGTGCCTGCGGGCAGTTTGAGTCCCGATCCGAGAACGGTGATTTTGCCGCCGTCCTCACGGCTCTCGCCGACCTTCGCGTCGCTGCCGATTACGCTATCGGCGGCGACTATCGAATATTCGATGATCGCTCCCTCGCCGATTTTGGTGTTTTCCATAATCACGCTGTCGCGGACAATCGCACCGGGCGCGACCGTAACGCCGTTTCCGAGCACCGAATGTTCGACCGTTCCGTAAATTTCGCAGCCCTCGGTGATGAATGCGTCCGAAATCTTCGCTCCGTCGCCGATATACTGACCGGGATCCGACTCGGATCTCGAGAATATGCGCCAGCTCTTGTCATGCAGCTTGAATTTCGGGGGCGTTCCGAGCAGATCCATATTCGCCTCCCAGAGAGAGGAAATCGTTCCGACGTCCTTCCAGTAGCCCTTGAAAGGATATGCGTACAGCCGCTCGCCCGCCGAAAGCATTGCGGGAATGACATTCTTGCCGAAATCGTTTGACGATTTTTCGTCCGCCTCATCGGCGATAAGATATTTGCGCAGCTTCTTGTAGCTGAAAATGTAGATTCCCATCGACGCTTTTGTCGATTTCGGATGTTTCGGCTTTTCCTCGAACTCGTAGACACGGTCATCGTCGTCGGTGTTCATGATGCCGAATCTCGATGCCTCCTCAATCGGCACCGACAGAACGGCTATCGTGCAGTCGGCGTTCTTTTCCTTGTGGAAATCGAGCATTGCCGAATAGTCCATCTTGTAAATGTGGTCGCCCGACAGAACAAGCACATAATCGGGATCGTATCTGTCTATGTAGGCGAGATTCTGATAAATCGCGTTCGCGGTACCCTTGTACCAGTCGGTTCCGCTCATCTTCTGATAAGGCGGCAGCACCATAACGCCGCCCATATTGCGGTCGAGATCCCACGGCGCGCCGTTTCCGATGTATTCGTTAAGCACGAGCGGCTGATACTGTGTCAGCACACCCACGGTGTCGATACCCGAATTTATGCAGTTTGAGAGAGTGAAGTCGATTATTCGGTATTTGCCGCCGAACGATACAGCGGGTTTCGCGGTCTTTTCGGTCAGCGTGTAAAGACGGCTGCCCTGTCCGCCCGCGAGAAGCATTGCAACACATTCTTTTTTCTGAAACATTTTACAAAAGCCCCCTGATTTATGATTTATAAAATTTGATTACGAAATTCACTTTTGCGGCTCCGCCCGCACCGATTTGCCGACTTCGGATTGCGGACATCCGTTTGTTTTTCGGATTTTCCGCCGCTTTTTCGCTCACACATTTTGAAATTGCGGTTTGCCGCTCACGCTTGTCGTGCTTGCGGTTTGCCGTTTTGCCGCTCACGCTTGCAGAGTTTGCGGTTTGCTTACCCTTTTTTGCCGTCTTTGCCGCCTTTTTCGGTGTTCGTCTTTCTCTTTCTCGCGGGTTTTGCGGACAGCGGCACCGTGATTTA
>CAZHPU010000239.1:0-2507 GCA_964534435.1 uncultured Lachnospiraceae bacterium
ACAAGTTTAGCGCGATAAAGTATAATACGTTCATCGAACATGTTCTGCACTAAATAATCAAATGTTAATCGGAGGATAACACAATGAAAAAAATCATCAGCATACTTATGGTAATTTCTGTTTTATTTGCATTTACAGCATGCAATAATTACAATAACTCGGATCTTGAATATGTAAAAAATAAGGGTACTCTCGTAGTCGGGGTAACCGATTTTGAACCGCTTGATTATATATCAAACGATGAATGGACAGGTTTTGACGCGGAGCTGGCACGTCTTATCGGAGAAAAACTCGGCGTTAGTGTTCAGTTTCAGGAAATAAACTGGAAAACAAAAGAAACCGAACTTGCGGGAAAAACAGTCGACTGTATTTGGAACGGATTAACATGGGATTCCGAACGTGCGGAAAATATGAGTCTGACCGATTATTATATGATTAACAAACAGGTTCTTGTTATCAGATCCGAAGATTCCGATAAATATACGGCTGTAAGTGATTTTGAAGGAAAGAATATTGCAGCAGAATCCGGGTCAGCAGGTGAAAGTTTAATTACCGAAAGCATTTCGGGCGCAGTACTTATAGAAAAAGATCAGCAAATCGATGCATTGACAGAGCTTGTTGCGGGTACGGTAGAGGCTGTTGTTATCGATTTTACAATGGCGAATTATTTAATCAACAAAGAAGGCAGCAATTTTTCGGGTTTGAAAATATGCGACAACATTCTTGATTCCGAGAGTGAATATTATACGATTGCTTTCCGCAAAGGAAGTGATTTGACAGCCGAAGTTAACAAATATTTGTCCGAATTAAAAGAAAGCGGAAAGATAGCCGAAATTGCAGAAAAATACGGACTTACCGATGCACTTGTAAAATAACATGAGCAGTTTTACGGAAGTAACAATTTCACTCCTAAGCGGATTTTATGTGACATTAAAGCTGTTTGTCTTGACACTTTTTTTCTCTTTGCCCCTCGGTCTTCTAATTTCATTCGGCTCAATGTCAAAATTCAAGCCGTTATCACGTCTGACCAAAGTGTTTGTTTGGATAATCAGAGGAACTCCTCTTATGCTTCAAATACTTGTCGTCTTTTTTGCACCGGGTCTTATTTTCGGAGTTCCGATATTTGCAAACGACAGATTCGCCGCCGCGCTGATTACATTTGTAATTAATTATTCCTGTTATTTTTCGGAAATATACAGAGGCGGAATCGAAAGCATACCCAAAGGTCAATATGAGGCCGGAATGGTTTTGGGACTTGACAAAAAGCAAATTTTCAGTAAAATAATACTTATGCAGGTTATTAAGCAGATTGTTTCACCGATGAGCAACGAAATAATTACCCTTGTTAAAGACACTTCGCTTGTAAGAGTAATTGCCGTAATTGAAATAATCAAAACCGCCGAGAAATTTGCCGCAAAAGGACTGATTTGGCCGCTCTTTTATACGGGTATCTTCTACCTTATTTTCTGCGGTCTGTTAACAATTATTTTCGGTAAAATCGAAAAGTGGCTTAGTTATTACAAAATTTAAGCAGCCGAATTGCCGATAAAATTTTTAAGAGGTAAATTTCCAAAATGTCAATCTTAAAAGTCGAAGGATTATCAAAAAAATACGATAAAACGCCAATTTTACAAGATATCGGATTCACACTCGACAAGGGCGAGGTGATTTCCATAATAGGTTCATCCGGAAGCGGAAAAACTACATTGCTGAGATGTCTTAATTTTTTGGAATTTGCGGATACCGGACGAATATATATAAATTCCGATTTAATCTACGACGGCGAAAATAAAGAATGCAAAAAGGAATCCAATATCAAAAAAAGCAGGCTGCACTTCGGGCTTGTTTTCCAATCATTTAATCTTTTTCCGCAGTACAGTGTTTTGGAAAACATAATGCTCGCTCCGAGGCTTCTCAAAATCGGCGGTGAAAAAGAAATTCGTTCAAACGCCATCGAACTGCTGGACAAAGTTGGTTTATCAAACAAAGCCGACAGTTATCCGTGTCAGCTTTCGGGTGGTCAGCAACAGCGCGTTGCCATAGCAAGGGCGCTTGCACTTTCACCCGAAATACTTTGTTTTGATGAGCCGACCAGCGCGCTTGATCCCGAGCTTACCGACGAAGTGCTTCGAGTTATATATGACCTTAAATGTAATGGCAAAACAATGATAATCGTAACTCATGAAATGGATTTTGCGCAAAAAATTTCCGACAAAATCATATTCTTGTATGACGGAAAAATCGAGGAAGAAGGCACCCCTTCTGAAATTTTCGAATATCCCGAATCAGAAAAGACAAAGCAATTTATATCCTATGCCGTTGACAGGTAAATATTTATGTAAATAAGCAATGGAGTATGAGTTTAATGAAGAAAGCAATCAGCGACGATATGATTGAAGATCTTTATGAAGTTCTTTTATCCTTAAAAAGCAAAGAAGAATGCAAAGACTTATTGGAAGATTTATGCACTGTTCAGGAAGTTGAAAAAATGGCACAAAGAATAAGAG